>CAVIVK010000206.1:0-3089 GCA_963645975.1 Bifidobacteriaceae bacterium
CTGCCAGCTTGTACAGCATGTCGCTCTCGACGCCGCCACGCAGGGCTTTAAGGACGCTCTGACCGAGGCGCTCGGCGACAAGGTCGTATTTGTAGAACAGAACGCCGCCGGTGATATTCCCACCTGCTCGACGATCGTCAACGGCTTTGTTTCCGACGGCGTGGATCTGATTCTCGCGAACGCCACCCCGGCGCTGCAGGCTGCCGTCGCCGCGACGGATTCCATCCCCATCCTCGGCACTTCCGTCACCGAATACGGCGTTGCGCTGGATATTGACGGTTTCTCCGGCACCGTGGGCGGCAACGTCTCCGGTACGTCCGATCTCGCCCCGCTCGACCAGCAGGCGGCGATGATCCTGGAACTGTTCCCCGAGGCGAAGAACGTTGGCATTCTTTACTGCTCCGCCGAAGCCAACTCCGTCTACCAGTCTGATGTGGTGAAGGCCGAACTCGAAAAGGCCGGCGTTACCGTCACGGTATACACCTTTGCCGACTCCAACGACGTTGCCGCCGTGACCGCGACCGCGTGCGACGGGAACGATGTTCTCTACATCCCCACCGACAACACCGCCGCGAGCTGCACCGAGGCGATCAACAACGTGGCCGAACCCGCTGGCGTGCCGATCATCGCCGGTGAAGAAGGCATCTGCTCCGGCTGCGGCGTTGCGACGCTCTCGATCAGCTACTACGATCTCGGCGTGACGACCGGCAAGATGGCCGCGAAGATCCTGACGGGCGAGTCGAACATCTCCGAAATGCCCATTGAGTACTTCCCCGAACCCGTGAAGAAGTTCAACCCCACGATCTGCGAGGCGCTCGGCGTCACGGTTCCGGAAGATTACGTCGCAATCGGCTGATCTCCGGCAACACAAATCCAGCGGCTGACTGCCGCGAAACATAAAGGACGGACAAAACCATGGGTGCTTACTTCGCTTCCCTGAATTTTGCCAGTCTGCCCGCAAGAATGCCCTCCGCCATCGCGCAGGGCATTCTTTGGGGTTTGATGGCATTGGGTGTATACATTACCTTCCGGCTGCTCGATGTGGCCGATTTGAGCGTTGACGGCAGCTTCGCGACCGGCGGTGCCGTTACCGTTATGCTGATCATGGCCGGATGGCCTGCGTGGGCGGCTCTGCTGGCAGCGCTCCTCGCCGGCGTGCTCGCCGGACTTTGCACGGGTCTTCTGCACACAAAGCTCGGCATTCCCGCCATTCTCGCCGGTATTCTCACGCAGTTTGCGCTCTATTCCGTGAATCTTCGCATCATGGGCATGAAGGCAAACCAGACGGCGAATCTCAAGACCTACGGCATGTTCTGGGAAAACGGCGGCAAGGGCTTCCTTGTCTCCTCGCGCTATGTGCCGCAGGCGATCGGCATCGGCTTCCTGCTTGCGGCGGTGCTCATCGCGCTGCTCTACTGGTACTTTGGCACCGAGCAGGGCTCGGCGCTGCGCGCGACCGGCTCCAATCCCGCCATGAGCCGGGCGCAGGGCATCAACATTGACCGGATGAAAGTCATCGGCCTTGCGCTCTCAAACGGCGTTGTGGCGCTCTCCGGCGGGCTGATGACGCAGTTCCAGGGCACGGCAGACGTCAACATGGGCCGCGGCGCGATCGTCATCGGTCTTGCCTCCATCGTCATCGGCGAGGTGTTCTGCGAGGCGATCTTCAAAAAAGGGTGCAACTTCTCCGTGAAGCTGCTCTTCATCGTGCTCGGCGGCGTGCTTTACTACATGGTCATGACGCTCATCCTCTGGCTGCGGCTCGACCCGAACGATCTCAAGCTCTTCACCGCGCTGATCGTGGCGCTGTTCCTCGCGGTGCCGTACCTGCAAAAGCAGTCCAAAAACTCGTTCAGCCGGGCGAAAAAGCGCGGACAGAAGGAGGCGATCGGACAATGATGCTCGATGTGAATCACATTTACAAAACGTTCCATCCCGGCACGATCAACGAACGCCGGGCGCTCGCGGGCGTCGATCTCCATCTGGAAGAGGGCGATTTCGTCACCGTGATCGGCGGCAACGGCGCAGGCAAGTCTACGCTTCTGAACGCCGTGGCTGGCGTATGGCCGGTGGACGGCGGCTCGATCGTCATTGACGGAAACGACATCACCGGTCTCCCGGACTATAAGCGCGCGCCGTTCATCGGGCGCGTCTTTCAGGATCCCATGATGGGCACCGCCCCGGATATGCAGCTCGAAGAGAATCTGGCTCTCGCCTACCGGCGCGGCAAAAAGCTCGGGCTTCGCTGGCACATCACGCGTGAGGAGCGCGACATGTACCGCGACAAGCTCCGCGAGCTGAATCTTGGTCTCGAGGATCGGCTGACAACAAAGGTCGGCCTTCTCTCCGGCGGACAGCGGCAGGCGGTAACGCTGCTGATGGCATCGCTCCAGAAGCCGCGGCTGCTGCTGCTCGACGAGCACACCGCCGCGCTCGATCCTGCGACGGCGGCAAAGGTGCTGGATCTTTCTGACCGCATCGTGCAGGAGAACGGGCTCACCACCATGATGATCACCCACAACATGAAGGACGCCATCCGCCACGGAAACCGGCTTATCATGATGAATAAGGGCGAGATCATCTTCGACTGCCGCGGCGAGGAAAAAGCAAAGCTGACGGTGGAAGAGCTGCTCGAAAAATTCGCACAGATTTCCGGCAGCACGCTGGATAATGACCGCGCTCTTTTAAACTAATCTATTTCCCTCCCCCTGCTGGATAGGCTTTCCTCCGGCAGGGGTTTTGTATTGCGCAGGAGATTTTTCTCTAATGGCATTACCATTTGTTGAAGAAAGCGTTTTTTTGTAGTAAAATAGTATAACAATTGTTTTTTCACCAGGTAATCAGTAAAAATTTGCACGCATTGGCAAAGGGGAACAGGAATGATAGGAATTAGAAATCGGGAGTGTTGCAGAGGACACGATATTTCTGGCCGTTTGATCGGTAATATGTGCTGTTGGAAATTTGTTTTTCTTTGCTTTTTAGAGATCACGGTCATTGTTTTTTTTATTTTTCGTTCCTCACGCGCATTTGAGTATAATACCGACCCACCCGATGTAACGAGCTTTTACACAATTTCTTCCGGTGAAGAG
>CAVIVK010000207.1:0-3166 GCA_963645975.1 Bifidobacteriaceae bacterium
GTCGCCGGAAACGCAGGTGAGCACGGTCTCGCCGCGCTCGCAGGCGCGCACCTCGCCGGTATCGGGATCGACCGAGGCAACGTTGATGTTGGAGCTATACCAGCGGACGGTTTTGTCCGAGGCGTCCTCCGGGGTGACCGTAGCCTCGAGCGTCAAGGTATCCTTATAATGCAGCGTGAGCGCGTCCGGTAAGCCTTCGATGCCGGTTGCGGCGATGAGCATGGGAATGCTCTCCTCGCCGAGCAGCACGCCGCAATCAGCACAGAAGCGCTGGCGCAGCCCCTCACGGTCGTAGGTCGGTGCGGTGACGGTCATCCAGTCGCCGGAGACGTGCTTCGGTGCGGCGCGCGTTTCCATTTCCGCGCCGCAGAGCGCGCAATAGAGCGTTTCCACACCCTCTTCCGTCTCGGTTGCCGGGACAGTCAGTACCCACTCTCCGGCGGTGTGCTGCGGCGGTGTGATCGTGTCGCGGTAGGAATAGCCGCAGGTGGTGCATGTGTGTTCGGTGTAGCCCCAGGTATTGCAGCCCCCGGCGACGACCGTTTCGGTGTACGAGGGATTCTCGCACGTTTCGGGTGTCAGATCGGTGCTGTAGTCCCAGGTTTCCTGACGTTCAAAATCGGCGATGCATTCGGTAACGCTCGTCCACGTGAGCAGCTCGCCGACAAACGCCTGGCAGTAGGCGCGCCGGTCGATGTTATCCTCAAAAAACGTGATCTTCCCGTTGGCGCTGCATGCGGAGATCGTCCCGATGGGAACGGCCTTGTCGTACTGGTAGAACATACCGACAAGCCCGCCGTTGTGCGCATAGCCGTGGCAGGAGGCGTAGCCGTCGAGTGTGACGGAACAGCCGGTGAGTGTGGCGTTGCCGCAGCTCAGAATGCCGCCGAGAAACTGCTCGCAGCGAAGAGAGGCAATGCTCTTGTCGGTGAAAACGAGCGTCGATTCCGCAGAGCAGTTCGTATACGTTCCGCCGCCGAAGCCGACGAACCCGGAAATACCGGCAATGCAGCGGTCGTCCGCGCTCACCGGCTCCCGCTGGCACGTTTCGGTGAGATCGATGCGTGCGTCGAAAATGGAGACGTTTTCGAGCGCCGTTTCCGGCGAGGCAAAGCCCGCGAGCGCGCCGGCAAACACGTCCTCCGGCGTCTCTACGGCAATGCTGATGCCGCGCAGGGAAAGATCATGGATCGAAGCGCCGTTGAGCACGGAGAAAAAGCCTGTGAGTGCGGTATCGTAGGGTTTGTTATTCCCGTCTACCGTCTCGGCGCGATCCGCGCCGAGCGAGGTGATCGTAATATTGTAAATGGTATGTCCGCCGCCGTCGAGCGTACCGGAAAAGGCGAGCGGCTGCCAGTCCGCGCCGGTCATATCAATGTCGGCGGTGAGAACAAAGTCGCCGTTTGGCGTTTCGCGCAGAAGCGAGAGCTCCTCCGCAGAGGAAATTTCCACCGGCGCGTCCGCCGCCGCGGCGGGGCAGAGCGCAAGCAGAAGTACGGCGCATAGTACGCCGGAAAGAAAGCGTTTCATATTCATAAAAAGGCCTCCTGTGATGCTGCCTAAGTATAGCACGCTCGTCAAATGTTTTGCAACTGCCGCCGTGATGCGGTATAATAATACCATAGGGTGGGGCTTTGCTCCGCCTGCGAACCATCGCCTCTTTCTTTACGGAGTTATGCAAGTATGAAATACTATTTTGCCCCGATGGAGGGCATCACAACGCACACCTTCCGCGCGGTGCATTCGCGCCTTTTCCCCGGCGCGGACCGGTACTATACGCCATTTTTCTCCCCGACGTCCGACCATCTGTTCACGCCGCGGGAACTGCGCGAGCTGACGCCGGAGGTGGGCTGCGCCGCGCCGGTCGTGCCGCAGATCCTCTCCAAGTGCGCTGCGGACATTGTCTGGGCAGCCGGCGGCCTGCGCGATATGGGGTATACGGTTTTTAATCTCAACCTCGGCTGCCCCTCGGCGACCGTGACGGCCAAAGGCAAGGGCGCGGGACTGCTGCAAAGGCCGGACGCGCTCGATGCGTTGCTCGCGGACGTGTTCGCCTCTTCGCCTATCGCCGTGTCGCTCAAAAGCAGGATCGGGTATCTTGTGCCAGAGGAGTTCCCCCGTCTCTTGTCGATTTACCGGCAATATAATGCGCAGGAGCTTATTCTCCACCCGCGCACACGGAAGGAAATGTATTCCGGCGCGGTACATATGGACGCCTTCACTCTCGCTGCGGCGGGGAGCCCTTTCCCGGTCGTATATAACGGCGATCTCTTCACTGTGGAGGATGTCCTTGCCTTTGAAGCCGCCCACCCGGAGACGGAAGCGGTCATGCTCGGCCGCGGCGCGGCGGCCGACCCCGCGCTCTTCCGCCGTCTGCGCGGCGGAGCGGCAGCTTCCCGCGAGGAGCTGCGGCAGTTCCATGAGGAACTGTATGAGGCATACCGCGAAGAACTCGGCGGCGTGAACGCCATGCGCAAAATGAAAGAGATCTGGCACTATCTCTCCGCGCTTTTCGTTGGCGGGGACGAGCTTGCCAAAAAGATTGCCCGCACGAAGGACGTCTATAAATTCAATGACTACGTTTCCGAAGCGCTTTGTAATCTCCCGCTTCAGAGCGAAAAATAAAAATGAGCTGCCGCGAAAAAACACGGCAGCTTTTTTGACAAACGGCGAAACTTTTCCTTTCCTTTTGCGACTTTAGGAGTGTAAGGAGGTGGGAAGCATGAACGACGCGGACATCATCGATCTGTACTGGCAGCGCTCCGAGCGCGCCATCCCGGAAACGGAGACGGCTTACGGCGCGTACTGCCACACGGTGGCCTACAATCTCTTGCGAAATAGCGAGGACACGGAGGAGAGCGTGAACGATACCTGGCTCGCGGCCTGGAACGCCATGCCGCCGGAGCGCCCGAACAGCCTGAAGGCGTTTCTCGGCAGGATCACGCGGAACATCGCCGTAACGCGCCTGCGCCGCAGCCGCAGCCGAAAGCGCGGCGGCGGGGAAGGCAATCTCGTGATCGACGAACTTTCCGAGTGCCTGCCGGGGCGGGACGACCCGGCACAGGCGGTGGAAAACCGGGAACTGCTCCGGTGCGTCGAGGCGTTTCTCTTATCGCTTCCCAAACGCGAGCGGGTCATTTTCCTCGGACGGTACTTCTATGCGCTG
>CAVIVK010000208.1:0-2900 GCA_963645975.1 Bifidobacteriaceae bacterium
TGCCGTCGCGCTGCGCGTTCAGGTCAAAACTGCCCGCCGTCTGCGAGGCGTCGAGAATAAAGAGCAGCCCGTGCTCGCGCGCAAAAGCGCCGATGCGCGATATGTCCAGCGCGTTGCCGGTGAGATTGGAGGCGTGCGTGCAGACGATGGCGCGCGTGTTCGGCCGCAGCGCGTGGGGAAAAACGTTGTAATCGATGCAGCCGTGCGCGTCGGCGTGCAGGAACGTTGTTTCCACGCCCTCGCTCTCCAGCCGGTAGAGCGGGCGCAGCACGCTGTTGTGCTCCAAGTCGGTCGATATTACGTGGTCGCCAGGGCGCAGCAGGCCAAAAATGGCGGTATTGAGCGCTTCGGTTGAGTTTTGCGCGAAGCAAACGCGCGAGGGATCGGCTCCGCCGAAAAAGGCGCAGAGCTTATCGCGCGCACCGTATACGACGCGCGCGGCGCTGAGTGCGCTCTCGCTCGCGCCGCGGCCAACGTTGCCCAGCGAGCACAGCGCCTCGCTCACCGCGCGCACGACGCCCTCCGGCCGGCGGAGCGATGTGGCGGCGTTGTCGAGATAGATCATGAAAACTCCCTCCCGGAGATATTCTTCCCCAAGAGGGTAGCACGTTTACCTTGTTTCGTCAAGAAATCCGATAGTAGTATCGGGAATTATGAACGATCTTCGCGCGCCAAAAACGCGGCATGCAGGCAGCGGAGCGTTTCCAAACTCTGCTCCTCCGGGACGTGAACCGTAAGCCGCCCGTCGGTGAGCAGCGCGGCGTCCGGGGAGAGACCTGCCTCCCGCAGCGCTGCGACCGCCCGTTCGGGGAGCGAATCGAACGTGTGCAGGTGCGTGCCGACGAGCGAGACAAGCGCGCCGGAGCGCGTTACGGCGGTGAGACGGCCTTCATTTTCCGGCAGCGGCAGCGGCCGAATGACGGTGCCGGGCGCGGGAACGAGACTTGAGAGCACCGTGAGCGGGACGGCAAAGCGCAGCGCGAGCGCTGCGCTGCGCTCGTGCAGCACCTGTGAGCCGAGCGAGGCGAGGCGAAGCATTTCCTCGCTGTCTACGGCGGGAAGCCGCCGCGCCTCCGGGATGAGCCGGGGATCGGCGGTGAACACGCCCTCCACGTCGGTGTAGATGCGGCACTCGTCCGCGCGCAGCGCCGCCGCCACGGCCACGGCGGTCGTATCCGAGCCGCCGCGCCCGAGCGTTGTGATGTCGTTTCCGGGGCTCACGCCCTGGAAACCGGCGATGAGGACGATTTTCCCCTCGTTCAGCTCGCGGCGCACGCGCTCCATGGAGAGACGACGGATGTGTGCGTCGCCGTATGTCTCGTCTGTACCGACGTCCGCCTGCCAGCCTGTGAGCGATACGGCGGGGAGACCCATTTCCTCCAGCGTCATCGCCATGAGCGCGACGCTTGCCTGCTCGCCGGTTGCGAGCAGCATGTCAAGCTCGCGCTTGGAGGGGTTGGGGCTGTAGTGCGCGGCGGTAGACAAGAGCGCATCGGTCGTTTTCCCCTGCGCCGAGAGCACCGCCGCAACGGAGTGCCCGGCGCGCACCGTGTCGGCGATGAGGCGCGCCGCACAGCGGACGCGCTCGACCCCGGCGAGCGAGCTTCCGCCGAATTTTTCCACGATCAGCATATCGATAAAACCTCCGGAATGGCAAAATGGGATTTGACACTCCATTGTATTCACTCGCTGTGATGCGCGCCATTTTGGACAATAAAAAAGGCTCCCTTGCGGAAAGGGAGCTGTCAGCGAAGCTGACGGAGGGATTGCTCCTTTTATAGGGAGAAAACCCCTCCGTCAAAAGCTGCGCTTTTGCCACCTCCCCTGTCGAGGGGAGGCAAGTGGGTTTGCGGAAAACTATCTTGGCTCCCCTAACAGGGGAGCTGGCAGCGAAGCTGACTGAGGGGTTTATAACAGTTTCCCTTGCCCGAAAGAATACTCGATCTCCTCGCGCACCTCGCCCATGAGATAGAGCGAGCCGCAGGCGACGACGGGCGTTTCCCCGCCGCTTTCCTCGATCGCGCGGCGCACGCCCTCCGCCGCCGTTGCGCAGGAGACCGCGTCCGCGCCCTTGCCGTGCAGATAGGCGCTCAGATCGTCCGCGCCCAGCGCGCGGGGCGAATCCGGCGTCAGGCAGAAAAACCTTTTCCCATACGGCAGCAGCCGGGCGAGCATCGCTTCATAGTCCTTATCCGCAAGCACGCCGAGCAGGAAGATGACCTTCTGCCCCGGCAGATACTCGTCCAAGCTGCGCGCAAGCGCTTCCACGCATTGCGGGTTGTGCGCACCGTCGGCAATCACCGTGGGATGGGAATGCAGCAGCTCAAACCGCGCCTCCCAGCGCGCCGCGGAAAGCCCCTCGCGCAGAGCGCGCTCCGGGATGCTCCAGCCCTTTTCGCGCAGCACGCCGATCGTCTCGATGGCAAGCGCCGCGTTATGAAGCTGGTGCTCCCCCAATAGATGGAGCGTCAGGTCTTTCTCTTCCTTATAGTCAAACCGCTGTCCGGCGAGCGAATGTTCCCGCTCCCGCAGCGCATCAAAACGCACCGGGCGCCAAGCCGCGCCGCGCTCGGCGCATATTTTCCGGTACACCGCGTCCACATCGCCGTTCACCGGGTACGTAACGGCGGTCGTGCCGGGCTTGATGATCCCGGCCTTTTCGCACGCGATCTCGGGGAGTGTATGGCCGAGAATGGCCGTGTGCTCGAGCCCAATGTTCGTAATGACGGCGGCCTCGGGCGCGGCGATCACGTTCGTCGCATCGAGCCGCCCGCCAAGGCCAACCTCGAGCACCACGGCGTCGCAGCCCTCCGCCGCAAAATACCAGAAGCCCATCGCGGTGAGAATTTCAAACTCCGTCGGCGCATCGGCCATACCGCCGGACGCTTCCTTCACGGCCG
>CAVIVK010000209.1:0-11646 GCA_963645975.1 Bifidobacteriaceae bacterium
TCCTATGCCCTTATAGGGCTTGTGCAAGCCACCGGCTCAGCCGGTGGTCTTGACTTACCAGAGAGGATAGATAAGGCTTACCCAGGCGATCGACACAACGCTGTAAATGATAGCGGGGATCCAGCCCTGCTTGAGCAGCGATTTTACGTCGTAACCGCCGGTACCCATGATCATAGGCACAACGGAAGTTGCCATCGGAGTCAGATACGACGCCATGCACGCGATCTCCACAAGGAGAATGGGCGCATAGGGGATGCAGCCGAGAGATTTGCATGCCAGACAGACCAGCGGCTGCACAATGTTTTTGGTAGCCGTGTTGTTCATGAACTGCGTTATGATGAACGGCACAAGGAAGAAAACCGTGTTGATGATAATGGTGTTGTGCGTCCCGCCCAGAAGGCCGACGACACCAGCGCCGATAATATCGGCAGCTCCGGTCGAAAGAAGCGCCGTTCCCATCGCAAGGGAACCCACCAGAATGAGTACAACGTCGAGATGCAGGTTGAGCGCAACTTCTTTGGACGTAAGAACGCCGGTCGCCCTGGTGAGAACTGCGCCGATCAGCACAACAACCCATTGAGGAACGCCGAGCTTTTCATAGAACAACAGTCCCAGCACGACCAGAATAAAAATCACATAGCCGCACACTTCCTGAAACGGTTTGAGAGCTTCCTTCTGCGACTGTTCTTTCGCCGACGCGATACTGATGGGAACCGGCGGCGTGTCTGGGGAGAATTTCAGCTGGAAGAAAAGGATCCAAACGAGGAGCACAACGGCGGGGACGATTCTCGCAAAGAACGGATCAAACATACCGAAAGAATATTCGGTCATTCCGTATGTTTCAAGATAGACATTGTATTTGGCAAAAGTTGCCGCCTGGGAACCGATGGGAAGACCCGTTCCGCATACGAGGCTGACCATGCCAAGAGAGAACATGGCCTTGGAAGGGCTTACGTTGAATCGGCTGCATACACCGGCAAGAATCGGGAAGATAATGGCGTATCTCGCAACGACCGGCGCGCCGCTGAGCGGCCAGAAGATGAACGCGAACAGAATAATCAGTCGGAAACAGTTCTCGAACGAGCCGCCGCTGATTTTGTATAGCAGCCCAACCATCTTATTCGACAACTGCGTTCGCGCAAAACCGGCAGAAATGACAAACATGCCGGCAATGATGATCACGTTGGAATCTGCAAACTTGGCAATGGCGTCTTTTGCGTCCAAACAGCCGGTGATCACAAGAAGGCACATGGTGATCATGGCGACAACGCCCATGCCCCACTTATTCAGCCCATAGGCAACGAGGGAAAGCGCGAAGATGACAAGACAGATTATGGTTTGAGTTTCCATGGTTTCTCTCCTCCAATCAATCTACGGTAATCAAGTCGGCATTTCTGTAGGCAATGTCCGAGATCTCGTTTCCGATACCGGCCAGATCGGGAACGGCAAACTCTCCGTTCACCGGCTGGTAATCGTTGATCCCGAGCTCGCGATTTGTTGTATTTGTGCTCCACACATTTTGCTCATGGATGGCGAAGTTTGGTATGGCGGCTTCCAGCTGGAGCGTAGCGGCGGTGAGGATCGGTCCTCCGCACACGTGGAGCTGCATGGCAACATCGTAGATATACGCAAGATCACAGATCTTTTTCACCTCTGTGATGCCGCCGCACGTCCCGAGATCCGGCTGCGCATACTGGATAGCGCCCGCCTGGAAAAAGCGGTTATACTGCCAGCGGGTATAAATCCGCTCGCCGCTTGCCACCGGGATATGCGTTTGCTCGTGGACATACTTCAGCAGAGAGGGTTCCGGCGTTGTAGGCTCCTCAAAATAGAGGATTCCGATATCCTTGATGAGCTCTGCCTCCTGAATTGCGGTAATAGCATCTGTGTAGCAATGGTTTTCCAGTATAATGTCCACATCCGGGCCGATTGCCGCTCTTACCGCCTCGGCGCGGGCGCGAATTATTTTCCGGTTCGCATTTGAAATCAGACAGGTGTGTTCATCGTCGCTGAACTTTCCGTTCTCCGGATGGAAATGAAAGAAATCAAGCTTGATGGTGTCATACCCGGCGTCTACGGCTTTCTTTGCTTCGCGGGCATAATCCTCCGGGGTTCGCGTCGGAATGTTGTGGTCGGCCCAGGAGTTCTGAGTCTGGCTTGCATAGGCCTTGATCTTGGTTCGCTGTTTTCCGCCCAAAAGCTCGCATACAGGTTTGTTGAAAAATTTCCCTTTGATGTCCCAAAGCGCAATGTCCAGAGCGCTGATCGCGGCAAAAATTACCGGACCGCCGTTTCTGGCAAAATATGTCCCCTTATAGAGCTTTTGCCAGATGACCTCGTGCTGTAAGGGATCCATACCGATGATCTGCCGGGAAAGATCCTTCATTGCCGAAAATGCGGCGCCGGGAACGCCGCCCCATCCCATGGCTGCCTCGCCGTCTCCATATATGCCTTCGTCCGTATAGATCCGGCAAAGGAGGGGCGTATTGCCGCGGTCACGCAGATGGCAGCGCAGAAGGTCCACTTTGGTGATTTTCATTTGTATCGCCTCCTCATCCTATGGTTTTCTTGGGATGCATCCATGATAATCACAGCATAGCTGGTTGCGGTTGAAAAGTAAAACTGTTATAATCGATATTGATAACAGGAAAAAACTGTGATAAAGCGGGAGGCTTCTTATGAACTTTGATTGGATGGAATACTATTGCGTCCTGGCCGAAGAAAAAAACTTCACCAAAGCGGCGGCGCGCCTGCATATCACACAGCAATCTCTCAGCGCGGCGGTTGCGTCGCTGGAGGAAAAGTTGGGATGCAAGCTTTTTGAACGGGGAAAACCCTTGCAGCTTACGTATGCGGGCAAGGTCTTTCTGCGATACGCCAAAGAGTGCTGCAACACGATGTATTCCATGCGCCACGAATTTGACGATATTTCCAAGCATATCCGCGGCGAACTGCACGTAGGGATCGCCCAAATACGGGGGCTTGTGATTCTGCCGGATATTGTAAAGGAATTCAACCGGAAATGGCCGCAGATCAAGGTGCATTTCTTTGACGGCGCGAATTTGAACGAGCGGATTCTTGAAAGGGAACTGGATCTCGCTGTCACGCATTTTATCATCAATGCTCCGATGCTGGAATACAAAGAATTTTATAAAGAAAAAATGGTTCTGGTGGCGGCGCACTCACTTTTGGACGAATACCGCATTGATCCTGTCCGGCTTCGGGAAGAACTTCTTCTGGAAAACCCCGAACGGCTTCGAGACTGTCCTTTCGTTTTGAGCAGCCCGAAAGGGTTTTATACAAATCTCGGCATGGAGCTTTTCCGTAAGAACAAGATTGAGCCGAATGTTTCCATTCGCTGCAATAACGTAGGTGCGCTTCTGAAATTGGCCGCCCGAGGTGTCGGCGTAACGTTTGCGACAAGCAACACCATACCGGTGATGCTGTCGGACGCAGAGCGCTCCGAAATCCTTGTCTTCGATCTTCCGGACAGCTATACCTACAGCGTGCGCTTCGCATATAACAAAAACAGCTACCAATGGAGCATAATTAAGGAATTTATGAATGTAGCATCCGAAGTCATGAACCGAAAAACGGATGAATCGGCGGAAAGCGGACGGCTCGAGAAATTATGAAAAAAACGTCCCTGCTTCGGAAATACCGAAGCAGGGACGTTTGCGGCCAGAGAAAAATTCAGCAGAGCACGCTGCCGGCGGGAATGGAATCGTCAAGCATGACGAGATGCAGCTCCTCCTTACCGTTCACCATGCGCACGGCGGAGAGCAGCATGCCGCAGGATTCAAGACCCATCATCTTGCGCGGCGGCAGGTTGACAATGGCGGCCACGGTCTTGCCGACGAGCTCTTCCGGCTTATAGTGCATCGCGATGCCGGAGAGGATCTGGCGCGTCGTGCCGGAGCCGTCGTCCAGCTCAAAGCGCAGCAGCTTCTGCGACTTTTTCACGGCCTCGCATTTGAGCACGCGGCAGACGCGGAAGTCGCACTTTTCAAAATCGTCGAACACCACGTTCGGCTTGAACGGCTCGATGGGGTCGATCTTCGGCGCTTTGAGCGCTTCAAGCGCGGCGAGCTCCTTTTCCATGTCGATGCGCGGGAAGAGGTTTTCGCCCTTCGTGACGGACACCGTCGCGGGGAGAACGCCGTAGTGCTCCGCGGCATCCCAGCTCATGGCGGATTCATCCGCACCGATCTGGGAGGCGAGCTTGTCCATGCTCTCGGGCATGAAGGGCGTCAAGAGCGTGCCGCAGATGCGCAGCGTTTCGAGGAGGTTATAAAGCACGCGCGCAAGACGCGGCTTTTTCGCTTCGTCCTTCGCGAGCACCCAGGGGGCGGTCTCGTCGATGTACTTATTGGCGCGGGCGATCACGCGGAACACCTCCGCGAGAGCGTTCTGCATCTGGAACTTTTCCATCTGCGCGGCGTACCTGCCGCGAAGCGCGGCGAGCATCCCCAGAAGCTCCGCGTCCTCCGGACCCTCCTCCTGCGTCTCCGGCAGCGTGCCGCCGAAGTACTTGCCGGCCATCGCGGTCGTGCGGGAGAGAAGGTTGCCGAGATCGTTGGCGAGATCGGTGTTGATGGTGGAAATGAGAAGCTCGTTGGAGAAGTTGCCGTCCGAGCCGAACGGGAAGCTCCGCAGCAGGAAGAAGCGCAGCGCATCCACGCCGTAGCGCTCGGCGAGCATGTAGGGGTCGACAACGTTGCCCTTGCTCTTGGACATCTTGCCGCCGTCCATGATGAGCCAGCCGTGGCCGTAGACCTTCTTCGGCAGCGGCAGACCCACGCTCATGAGCATGGCGGGCCAGATGATGGAGTGGAAGCGGACGATCTCCTTGCCGACGATGTGAACGTCCGCCGGCCAGTATTTGTCGAAATCGTGGTACTTGTCGTTTTCGTAGCCGAGCGCGGTCGTGTAGTTGAAGAGCGCATCGATCCATACGTACACAACGTGGCCGGGGTCAAAGTCCACGGGGACGCCCCACGTAAAGCTCGTGCGGGAGACGCAGAGATCCTGCAATCCGCCTTCGCAGTCAATAAAGTTATGGACCATCTCGTTCACGCGGCTCGCGGGCTCGAGAAATTCGCCGCCGGTCAGAAGCGCTCTCACGCGGTCGGCATACTTGCTCAGGCGGAAGAAGTAGGCTTCCTCCTCGGCATACTTGACCTCGCCGCCGCAGTCGGGGCAGCGGCCGTTTGCGAGCTGGCTCTCCGTCCAGAAGCTCTCGCACGGCGTGCAGTACATACCGGAATATTTGCCCTTGTAGATATCGCCGTTATCGTACATCTTGCGGAAGATGCGCTGGATGCTCTTGACGTGGTAATCGTCCGTGGTGCGGATGAAGCGGTCGTTCGAGATGTTCATCAGCTTCCAGAGATCGAGCACGCCCTTCTCGCCGGTGACGATGTTATCGACGAACTGCTGCGGCGTGACGCCGGCGGCCTTCGCCTTGTCCTCGATCTTCTGGCCGTGCTCGTCGGTGCCGGTGAGGAACATGACGTCATAGCCGCACAGGCGCTTATAGCGGGCGATCGCGTCGCTCGCCACGGTGCAGTAGGCGTGGCCGATGTGGAGCTTCGCAGAAGGGTAGTAGATCGGCGTTGTGATATAAAAGGTCGGTTTTTCCATAGAACTTCTCTCTCCTGACTTTATAATAACGTCAACCCTCTTCGCCGGAGGCGAGAGGCACATTGCGCGCCTCGATGTCCTCGGTGTGGTAGTTGTACGTGCTGTAGGCTTCGTATTCCTCGCTGATGGGGGTGGCGGTGTTGTAATCGTCGCCGTCGTTGAACACCATGCGCCACGTTGCCGCAGCCATGCCGACGGAGAGCGGGTTGCCGGAGGCGTCGTGATACGTGCCGGTCTCGTCAAAGACCTCCCAGTTGTTGAAGCGCATGAGCACGTACTGGTGCTTTACGTCGGTGCCGAGAATCTGGATGCAGCACTCGTTCGCTTCCTCGTCCACCCAGGCGTGGATCTTGATGGGGTATTCGGCGTCGTTGCGGAACTTGAAGTCCGGCCAGCCCCAGCTCACTGTTGCGTCCATGCCCCAGGGGAGATAGCCCACCTGGAACTGGTGGCACGCACGCTCGACGATCTCGAGATTGGCGTAGAGCGCGGCGTTGTAGAGCGTGGAGCTCACCTGGCAGATGCCGCCGCCGTATTCCTGCCGCACCTCGCCGTTGGCGTAAGCCGTGGCGGGGAGCCAGCCGTTTGCCTCGGTACGCTCGCCGAGCGTATCGTTGAAGGAGAGCGTCTGCCCGGGGATGAGCACCAGCCCGTCAAGCAGCTCGCACGCCTTTTTCACATTGGAAATGCGGTTGGCGCTGCTGCCGGAGAGCGATGTGCGCACCTCGTTGCAGTAGTCACGGTTCCAAAGCCGCACCATCGTCCAGTTTTTGGAGAGCTCGTCGCGGAAGAGCATGGCGTTGATCTCCTCCGTGGTGTGTTCCGGCTTTGTAACGGTCATCGGGATCGTGACCGTATCGCCGTAGGACGCCGCCGCCCAGGCCTTTTCCGCCGCGGCCACGTCGAACGTGCGGCCGACGGAGGACTGCGTCACGATGAACGGTTCGCCGTTAAAGTCTACCTGCGATACGTCCGTGCTGCCCGCCTCAGGCGTCGCTTCGGGAGAGGCGGAGGCCTCCGGCGCGTCGGACGGCGCGGGCGTCGGCGTGGGCGTCGCTTCGGGCTTTTCGCCCTTGCCGTCGTCCTTGCCGGGATCGGTCGTCACGATGTCGGGATTATAAAGAAGCTCCGCTTCGGCGACTTCGGAGTAAATGTCGTCGTACAGCGCCTGGAAATCGAAGGATTCGTCCGGATCCGGCGCGCTCTCGTAGGTGAACGATGTGCTGCTGCCGGAGAGAAATGCGTCGCGGAAGGAGGTGAACACCGATTCGGTGTCGAGCGTCATGCCGCTCGCGCCCTTGAGAAGGGTGATGCTGTCCTCGCCGATGACGATGCTGCTCTCCAGAAGCTGCGCGTTGATATCCACGGCTTTCGTATCGATGATGGAGCGCATCTTCGCCTCGTCGAGCGTCACATCAAAGAGGTTCCCCTCGTAGGTGAAGCCGCACTTGCCGAGATAGCGGCACTGGATATACTTCACCAGCGCGCCGAAGAGGCCGTCTTCGCGGCCATAGTTCCAGGCGGCGTTCGCCGTGGTGTCGGCGGAGAAGCGCATCCCCGCGTCCGCGGAGGACATGGAAAGCGTGTTGCCGAGCGGGAGGTTCGCCGTGACGGCGTAGCCGTCATAGCGCTCGTGGCCGAGCTCGAGGAGCTTGTCGCGTGCCTCGTTTCGCGTCATGCCGGAGAGGTCGATGTCCGCAATTTGCACGCCGGGATAGATCGTATCCACTTTGTGCACAAGCAGCGCCCCCGTCACGACGAGCGCGAGCAGAAGCAGCAGCACAACGCACACGATGATGACCGGCAGCTTCCAGCTTCCGCGGGGCGCGGGAGCGTCCGGCGTGATGGGCGCTTCGCTCGAACGGCGGGAACGCTTTTTCGGCGTCTCCGTCTCTTCTTCCGGCTCCGCCCGGCGCGCGCGCACCGGCAGCGGCGGGAGATCGGCCGGGGGCGCGGCGTATTCTGCCTCACGGCGGGCGCGCTTCGCGGCGCGGGAGTTTTTCTCGCGCTCGGCGGCGGCCTCGCGCTCACGGCGCTCCTTCCGGCTCAGGTTCTGCGGCGCGGCTTCGGCCTCACCGGTCACGGCCTCGCCCATGTCCAGGTCGGCGGAGTCGTAGCTCTCGCCGACGATCTCCGGTTCCTGTCCGGGATCGTAAGCATATTCGGTATTCCCCGTCTCCTGCGGCTCTTCGTCCGGGAAGGGGGAGAAAATTTCGTCGTTACGGATGATGGGTACCGCCTTTCTCTGTTTGCGGCTTTCGCCTCAGTTCAGTTCATATACGGCTCGGACGCCGTCGGCAGCGGGACCTTCTGCCCCTTTGCCTCAAACGCCTCGCGGATCCACGGGTTGGCGTTGAACTTCTCTTTCGTCTGCGATTCGAGCAGCACGCCGATGAGAACGTTGGAAACGAGGAACCCGCCGGGCGTGAAGTGCCAGCGGCCGTTGTCGCAGACGGCCCAGCCGTTTTCCTCGAATACCTCCAGCATCTCTTCGAGCTTATCGAAGCTGCTCTGGTACACGCTCCGGTACTCCTCGGCGGAGATGCCGCCCGCGGTGCGCATGCCGAGCATCAGATACTCGCTGGCGCGGTCAAACGGCGTCAGCTCCTCCTGCTCGGCAATAATATCCTTGTCCCCCAAAACACCGGAAATATACTCGCGCACGTTGTGGGTATAGGTATAGCGCAGCAGCCCGATGTTCGAGGCCGCCGCCGCGCCGAAGCCGATGTAATCGTCCAGCCGCCAATACTTGAGATTGTGGCGGCTCTCGTAGCCGGGGCGGGCGAAGTTGGAAATCTCATACTGCCGGAAGCCGTGGCGCGAAAGGAAGTCCACGGCGTAAAGGTACATGTCCGCCTGATCGTCGTCGGAGGGGAGAATGTCGGTGCCTTCGTACTCGTCGTACATGGGCGTTCCTTCCTCCAGACGCAGACCATAGCAGGAAATGTGCGCGGGCTTGAGCGCGAGCGCCTTGGTGAGCGTGTCCGCCCAGTCCTCGCGCGTCTGGCTCGGCAGACCGTAGATGAGATCAAGACTCACGTTGCGGAAACCGGCCTTGCGCGCGCGCTTGACCGCCATTTCCACCTGCCGCCAGTTGTGGCGGCGGCCGATGAGGCGGAGAATGTCGTCGTTGGCGCTCTGCGCACCGATGGAGAGGCGGTTCACGCCCTCCTTGCGCAGCATGCGCAGCTCCTTGCGCCGGACGCTGTCCGGGTTGCACTCCACGGTGATCTCGCTCTGCTTCATCAGCCGGTTCGTTACCTTCAGCTCCTGCAAAACTTCCACGATGCGCCGCGCGCCGTAATAGCTCGGCGTGCCGCCGCCGAAATACACCGTGTCGATGAAGTAATCGGTCATGCGGGGCATCGTTTCCTGCAATTGAATGAGCAGCGCGTCCTGGTAATAGGGCATGAGCTTGTCCCTGCCCGGCAGACTGCAAAAATCGCAGTACGCGCATTTCGATGCGCAGAACGGTATGTGAAAATATACGCCCAGGCGTTTGTCTTGGTCGCTCATAGTTCCTCCAGAATGCGGATGATGGGTGCGGGGAAAACCCCTCCGTCAAAACCTCCGGTTTCGCCGCCTCCCCTGGCGAGGGGAGGAAAGTGGGTTTGCGGAAAACTATCTTGGCCCCCCTAACAGGGGGGCTGTCAGCCGTCAGGCTGACTGAGGGGTTTGTTTGACTTTATTAAAACAGCTTGCAGACAAGCTCGCCATACTCCGCCGGATCGTCCGGGGTGATGCCGGCGACGAGCTGCGCCTGCGCGAAGAGCACCTTCGCCATCACGGCGGCGCGCTCCGGGTCGTTCTGCCGCGCGGCGTCGAGCGCCTTGACGGCAGGATGATCGAGATTGAGCTCGAGCACGCGCTGCGCGCGCATCGCGTTCGGGTCAGCGCCCGGCATGGCGTGGAAATAACGCTCCATTTCGAGCGTGATGCCACCCTCCACGGAGAGGCACACGGCGTAGTTTTTGAGCTTGCGGGAGATTTTTACATTCGCCACGGCGTCGCCCAGCGTTTCCTTGACGAAGTCGGTGAGGGGCTTATATTCCTCGTCGGTCTTGTCCGCGGCGGCCTTCTCCTCGTCAGACTCCAGACCGAGATCCTGCGAGCAGACGTTGCAGAACTTCTTTTCGGCGTAGGTACCGAGAATTTCCGCGACGAATTCGTCCGCATCGGTCGAGAAGCAGAGAATGTCGAAGCCCTTGGCGCGCACCTGCTCGGTCTGCGGGAGCTTTGCGGCGCGCTCCGGCGTTTCGGCGGCGGCGTAGTAGATGTATTTCTGGTTTTCGGGCATCGCGTCCACATACTCGCGCAGGGAGATGAGCTTTTCCTTCTCTGCGCTGCGGTAGAGCAGAAGGTCGGTCAGCAGATCGCGCTTCATGCCGTAATCGCCGATGATGCCGTATTTGAGCTGCGTGCCGAACACGTTGAAGAACTTTTCGTACTTCTCGCGGTCGCACTCCATGAGCCGCGAAAGCTCGCCCTTGATCTTCTTCTCCAAATTCATGGAGATCAGCTTGAGCTGGCGGTCGTGCTGCAGCATCTCGCGGGAGATGTTCAGCGAAAGATCGGGAGAATCGACGATGCCGCGCACAAAGCGGAAGCATTCCGGCAGCAGGTCGGGGCATTTTTCCATGATCATGACGCCGTTGGAGTAGAGCCGCAGGCCGGGAACATAGTCGCGCGTGTAGTAGTCGTAGGGCGCCTTCGCCGGGACAAACAGCATGCACCGGTAGCTCACGGTGCCCTCGGCATTCACGCGGATGACGGACACAGGATCCTCGGTGTCCTTGAACTTCTCCTTATAAAAAGCGATGCAGTCGGCGTCGGAGGCTTCCTTCTTGCTGCGCTGCCAGATGGGGATCATCGAGTTGATGACCTCTTCCTTCGTAACGGTGCGCACGCCCATCTTCTGAATGCCGGCCTCATCGACCTCACCGGTCTCGTATTTCTCAGTCGTCTCCACATCGGTGCGGATCGGCCAGCGGACATAGTCCGAATACTTCTTCACGAGCTCCTGAATTTTCCAGGGCATGAGATACACGCTGTAGCAGTCGTCGTCCGTATCGGGTTTCATGGTGAGGATGACGTCGGTGCCAACGGTCTCCTTCTCGCAGGGGGTGATGGTGTAGCCGTCCGCGCCCTCGCTTTCCCAGCGGTTGGCGGTCTCCTGCCCGTAGGCGCGGGAGACGACGGTCACCTTGCTTGCGACCATGAACGCGGAATAAAAGCCCACGCCGAACTGGCCGATGACGTCGATGTTCGCCTTGTCCTTTTCGGCGGCATCAAGGTCTTTCTTGAATGCGAGCGAGCCGGACTTCGCGATCACGCCGAGATTGGACTCCATCTCCTCGGCGGTCATGCCGATGCCGTTGTCGGAAATGGTGAGCGTTTTGGCTTCCTTGTCGCCGGTGATCCGGATGAAGAAATCTCCGCGCTCCATGCCGACGTTCTCGTCGGTCAGCGAGCGGAAGCAGAGCTTGTCGATAGCGTCCGAGGCGTTGGAGATCAGCTCGCGCAGAAAGATCTCCTGATGCGTGTAGATGGAATTGATCATCAGCTCCAGCAGCCGCCGGGATTCCGCCTGAAATTCTTTTTTCGCCATATTTTTATCCTCCGTTAGCTATGGACTCCGGGTATGCCTGTTGAGTGAGGCTATACTCAGACACTATATTATACCGCGGTATTATGTAAAATTCAACCGAAAAACTCGCTTCCGGCAAAGGATAAGAATAGATTTCGCCCGCAGACAGCGTCTGCGGGCGAAATCTATTGTATCAAAAGCAGCTGTGGAAAGATCAGGCACGGGAAGCTGCGTCCCCGGCGAGAACATGGCGGTACATTTTCTCCACGGGGATGCTCATGTTGACCGGCAGCAGGCGAATTTCGGGATGTTCATGCTGAAAGACGACAAAGAGCTGATGCGCGAAGCCCTGCCCCATCCATTCAAGGCCGTCAAAATCCAGCGTGACCTCCTCAAAGCGATCCATGCGGTTGCAG
>CAVIVK010000210.1:0-5425 GCA_963645975.1 Bifidobacteriaceae bacterium
CGCCCCTTGGCGGGACAAACGACAGGAGTATACCTTATGAAATATGATGCCGTGATCCTCGGCGGCGGCCCGGCGGCGGTCTCTGCGGCGCTCACGCTGCGCGCGCGGAGCAAAACCGCGGCGATTCTCTCCGGCGGGATCGACGATATTCCGCTCAGCCGCGCCCACAAAATCACGAATTACCCCGGCTGCCCGGACATCTCCGGCCGCGCGCTGCTCGAAGCAATGGAGCGCCAGGCGCTGGACGCGGGCGTAGAGCTTCTTCATGGCCGGGCTACGTCGGTAGCCTCTCTCGGCGAAAGCTTCGGCGTCGTTTATGGCTCGGAGTTCTGTGAGGCCGAAACGGTCATCCTCTGCACCGGCGTTGCCGCCGGAAAGCTTTTCCCCGGCGAACGCGATTATCTCGGCCGCGGCGTGAGCTACTGCGTCACGTGCGACGGGATGCTCTACCGCGGGAAGAAGGTCTGCGTTGTGGGCTTCACGTCGGACGCCGCGGAGGAAGCGGAGCTTCTCCGCACGATGGGCTGTGAAGTCGAGCAGTTCACGACGCGTACGGCAAAGTATGCCGTGCTCGGGGAGGAGCGCGTCCGCGCTCTTTCGGTGAACGGAGAGGAGCATGCGTGTGAGGCGGTGTTCATTCTGCGCCCCGCCGCCGCGCCCGATACGCTCCTTTCGGGGCTTGCCATGGACGGTGTACATGTCGCCGTAGACAAAGCGACGATGAAAACCTCCGTGGAAGGCGTTTTTACCGCCGGGGACTGCACCGGCAAGCCTTACCAGATCGCCAAGGCCGTCGGTGACGGCAACATTGCGGCGCTCAGCGCCGCGCAGTATATCGAGGAAAGGAACCGGGAGACGAAGGCATGAACGAGAGCGAAATCAAGTATCTGGAGCTTCTTTCCAAGAGCTTCCCGAGCATTCCCGCAACGGCGGCGGAGATCGTGCGGCTGCAGGCCATTCTGGAGCTGCCGAAAACGACTGAGCACTTCATGAGCGACATCCACGGTGAGTATACATACTTTTCCCACATTCTGAAAAACGCTTCCGGCGCGATCCACGACAAGATCAACGACAGCTTCGGCGACCTCCTCGGCGAGGATGAGAAGAATTCGCTCGCGCGGCTGCTCTACTACCCGGAGCGGGAGCTTGCCGCCGCGGTGCACTCTGATTCCTGGTACCGCGTGACGATTCACCGCCTCGTGGCCGTCTGCCGCCAGGCGACGGACAAATACACCCGCGTCAAGGTGCGCGCTCGTCTGCCGAAGGAGTATGCGTACATCATCGAAGAGCTTATCGACTCCGACGAGCACGATCCCAACAAGCGCAAGTACTTTGAAAGCATCATCAACAGCGTCATCGAGACCGGCATTGCCGACCGGTTTATCATTGCGCTTGCAAATCTCATCTCGCGCTTGACCGTCAACCAGCTCCACATCGTCGGCGACGTCTTTGACCGCGGGCCCGCCGCGCAGATGGTCATGGACGATCTCATGGATATGCACGGCGTGGACTTCGTCTGGGGCAACCACGATATTCTCTGGATGGGCGCGGCGATGGGCAATCCCGCGTGCATCGCGAATGCTCTGCGAAATTCGCTCAAGTACGGCAATTTTGATATGCTCGAGGATGGCTACGGCCTGAACGTCCGTCCGCTTGCGCTCTTCGCCATGGAGCAGTACGGCGACGATCCCTGCACAAACTTCCTGCCGACCCATGTGACCGACTGCGTGGCGGAAAACAGCGACGTTACCGCCAAGCTCCTCAAGGCCATCACGGTCATCCAGTTCAAGCTGGAAGGCCAGCTCATCCTCCGCCATCCAGAATACAAAATGAACGGGCGTCTTCTGCTCGGTGAGCTCGTCCGCTCCAAGGAGACGATCACGCTCGACGGAAAAACCTACCGCATCAACGACATCTCTCTCCCCACGGTCGATCCTGCGGACCCGTACCGTCTCTCCGAGCGGGAGCAGCAGCTCGTCGATCAGCTGGTATTGTCGTTCCTGCGCAGCGAGAAGCTGCAGTCCCACATCCGGTATCTGCTGGAAAAAGGCGCGATGTACCGCGTATGCAACGGCAACCTGCTCTACCATGGCTGCATCCCCATGGAGCCGGACGGCAGCTTTACGCGTGTTACGATGGGCGACAAGACATACTGCGGAAAATCGCTCATGGACGCCTGCGACCGGCTGTGCCGCACGGCCATGTACGACCGGCGCACGGAGAATACCGATCTTCTCTGGTATCTCTGGTGCGGGCCGTACTCCCCGCTCAATGGCAAGGACAAGATTGCAACGTTTGAGCGCACGTTCCTCGATGACCCGGAGGCCGGAACGGAGCACAAAAATGCGTACTACGATCTCTGGAACAGCGAGGAGACGGCGCGCACGATCCTCGCGGAGTTCGGCGTAAACTTTGAGCGCGGCCACATCATCAACGGGCACGTCCCGGTGCGCAAAACGAAGGGCGACACGCCCATCAAGGCCAATGGCAAGTTCATTAACATCGACGGCGGCCTCTCGAAGGCGTATCAGCCCCTGACGGGCATCTGCGGCTATACGCTGGTATATTCCTCGCACGAACTGTATCTTGCCGAGCACCAGCCCTTCGACCCGAACACCGCCGCGCGAGAGAGCGCGGATGTGCTCTCCCGCACGATCATGATCGAGCAGTACCCCGACCGGCTTCGCGTGCGCGATACCGACGGCGGCGCGGATGTAGAGCGGCGCATCGCCGATCTTAAAAAGCTTCTCGCGGCCTACCGCGGCGGTCTTGTGCGTACGCCGAGCCGCATGGAGTAAAGTCTTGACAAGACAAATAAAAAACGGTATATTGATTTGGTAAAAAGCGCAGAAGGGGAGGAGTAGGCTCCCGGTGGATCGAAGAGAGAGGGCGGTTGGTGCAAGCCCTTGTGAAGCCGCAGCCGAAGGTCGCCCCGGAGCTGCCGTTTTGAACAAAGTAGAAACGGACGGGTTCTCCCGTTACAGAGAATACGAGTGCCGCTTTTCTTAAGCGGAAATCGGGTGGTACCGCGTAAGTTTTTGCGCCCCGGAGTTTATCTCCGGGGCGTTTTTGTTTGGAGGAATGAGAATGAAAGAACTGCCGAAGATTTATGATCCCAAGCAGGTGGAAAGCAAGATCTACCGCTACTGGACGGACGGCGGCTGGTTCCACGCCGAGCGTGATCCGGATAAGAAGCCGTTCACCATCGTGATCCCGCCCCCGAACGTCACCGGCCAGCTCCATCTCGGCCATGCGTTCGATGAGACGATCCAGGACGTGCTCATCCGCTGGAAGCGCATGAGCGGATACTGCGCGCTGTGGCTGCCGGGCGTTGACCACGCCGGCATCGCCACGCAGATCAAGGTGGAAGCCGAGCTCCGCAAGGAAGGCCTGACCCGCTTCGATCTCGGCCGCGAAAAGTTCCTCGATCGCGTGTGGGACTGGAAGCAGCACTACGGCGACCGTATCGTGGAGCAGCTCAAAACGCTCGGCTCCTCGTGTGACTGGGAGCGCCAGCGCTTTACAATGGACGATCAATGCGCCAAGGCTGTGCGCGAGGCGTTCTGCAGCCTGTACGAGAAGGGCTATATCTACCGCGGCAAGCGCATCATCAACTGGTGCCCGCACTGCACGACCGCCCTTTCCGATGCCGAGGTCGAATATGTCGAGAAGAACGGCTTCTTCTGGCACATCCGCTACCCGCTGACGGACGGCTCCGGCAGCGTGGAGGTCGCCACGACCCGTCCCGAAACGATGCTCGGTGACGCCGCCGTCGCGGTGAATCCGGAGGATCCGCGCTATAAGGACATGATCGGCAAGACGCTCACGCTCCCGCTCGTCGGACGCGAGATCCCCATCGTCGGGGACGAGCACGCCGATATGGAGTTTGGCACCGGCTGCGTGAAGATCACGCCCTGCCACGATCCCAACGACTTTGAGGTCGGCCTCCGCCACGATCTGCCGCAGTACCTGATGCTCGACGGTGACGGCAAGATCACCGGCGGCTACAAGTGGGACGGCATGGATCGCTACGAGGCCCGCAAAGCCATCGTGCAGGAACTCGAGGAGCAGGGATATCTCGTGTCCATCGAGCCGTGCGTCCACAACGTCGGCACGTGCTACCGCTGCCACAACGACGTGGAGCCGCTCGCGAGCGACCAGTGGTTCGTGAAGATGCAGCCTCTCGCGAAAGAAGCCATCCGCGTCGTGGAGGACGGCGAAATCAAGTTCGTCCCCGACCGCTTCGCCAAGACGTATCTCAACTGGATGAACGGCGTGCGCGACTGGTGCATCTCCCGCCAGCTCTGGTGGGGCCACCAGATCCCCGTGTGGTACTGCGACGACTGCGGCCATATGACCGTCTCCCGCACCGACGCCTGCGAGTGCGAGGCGTGCCACTCCAAAAACATCCGCCGCGAGAGCGACGTGCTCGACACCTGGTTCTCCAGCGCGCTCTGGCCGTTCTCCACGCTCGGCTGGCCGGACAAGACGGAGGATCTGGATTACTTCTACCCGACGGACGTGCTCGTCACGGGCTACGATATCATCTTCTTCTGGGTTGCCCGCATGATCTTCTCCGGCTGCGAGCATATGAAGAAGATCCCGTTCCACACGGTGCTCATCCACGGCCTCATCCGCGATCCCCAGGGAAAGAAAATGTCCAAGTCTGCCGGAAACGGCGTTGATCCCATCGAGGTCATCAACACTTATGGCGCGGATGCGCTCCGCTTCAACATCATCACCGGCAACTCGCCCGGAAACGACATGCGCTTCTTCCCGGAGCGCTGCGAGGCGATGCGTAACTTTGCCAACAAGCTCTGGAACGCTTCCCGCTTCGTGATGATGAATCTCACAATCGACAAAAACGAGCTGCCCGAAACGCTGGAGCTGGAGGATAAGTGGATCCTCTCCCGGTTCAACGATCTCGCGCGCGAGGTCGGCGAGAATCTCGACAAATACGAGCTCGGCATCGCCGCACAGAAGATCTATGACTTTATTTGGGACAGCTTCTGCGACTGGTACATTGAGCTCACCAAGGCTCGCCTGACCGGCGAAGATGAAAGTGCCCGCATGCAGGCGCAGAAGGTGCTGCTCTACGTGCTCACCGAAACGCTCAAGCTTCTCCACCCGTTCATGCCGTTCATCACCGAGGAGATCTATCAGGCGCTGCCGCACGAGGGCGACGCGCTCATGGTGCAGCCCTACCCCATCTACCGCGAGGATATGGCATTCCCGGCGGAGAGCGCGCGCTTTGAAAAGGTCATGGAGGCCATCCGCGCCATCCGCAGCCGCCGCAGCGAGATGAACGTCCCGCCGTCCAAGCGCCCGCACCTCTACATCGTCACTGAGGATAAGGAGGCCTTTGAAAACGGCCGCGATTATCTCTGCCGTCTGGCATATGCCGGAGAAGTGATCGTTTCTGGCG
>CAVIVK010000211.1:0-6056 GCA_963645975.1 Bifidobacteriaceae bacterium
CGCTCTGCATCGAGTCCGACAGTCCGGACACCGCCCGGCGCTTTGAAGCGCTCGTGCGCGATGTTGCCCGGCGCACCGAAAACGAAACCGGCGGAAGCGCTTGATGCGCTTCCGCCGGTTTATGATGCTGTTGTTGGCGCCTCAGCGCGTGCCGGTGCTGCCGAAGCCCGCTGTGCCGCGGCCGGTTTCGGAAAGAGTGTCCGTTTCCTCGATTTCAATATCGAGGCACGGCGTGATAACGAGCTGCGCGATCCGCTCGCCGTTTTCCACGGTCTGCGGCTCGGTGCCGTTGTTTTGCAAAAACACCCGCAGCTCCCCGCGGTAATCGGCGTCGATCACGCCGACGCAGTTGGCGGGGGCAAGCTGGCGCTTCGTGGCAATGCCGCTGCGGGCAAACACGAGCCCGACATACCCCTCCGGGATCTCCACGGCGATGCCGGTGGGGAAGAGGTACTTGCCCTGCGGCTCGACGGTAGCGCTCTCCTGCCCGTCCGGCAGCAGGGCGTAAAGATCGACGCCCGCGGCGAGCGCGGTGCCGCGTGTGGGCAGTATGGCGTTATCACGGAGCTTTTTGCATGGAATTTTCATGGGCTTGTTTCTTCCTTTTCTATTTCTCGCTGCGCGGCGGGAGCTGCGCGCCGCACTTGGGACAGAATTTGCTCGCGGCGGGGATCGTTTCGCCGCAGTAGGGGCAATATTTATCGTCCGGCGTTGCCGGAGCGGCGGGGGATTCCGTCGGAGCGGCGGGCGTCTTTGGAAGCGCGTCGGCCGCCATGGCCTGCGCGGCGGCTTCTTTGTCCCGGTGTATCTTTTTGCTGAGGATAAAGAGCGCGGCGAGGACAACGACGAGGAGAACGCAGCAGACGATGGTTTTGGCAGAGCCTGTCTGGGATCGTGGCGTCGGAACAGCAGCGGAAAACTTCATGGAGTCCATAACGCTGTTCGCGAGAGCGTCCTCCTCCGATGTACCGGAGCTGAACATGAAGCAGAAATCGATGCGGATGGAGTTTTCACCGCATGCGGTGAAAAAGGACACTTTGTAGTCCGTTGTGCCGTCATCGGCCGGGTTGAGATATCCGAACCGCAGGATGGTATTTTCCGGGTGCGGATACGTCTCCTTGCTCAGAACTTCCGCACCATCCTTGGCAAAAAGGTCTGCCATGGTATCCATAAGAATGTCCAGCGCGCCATCTTCGACGGCGGAAACAAAGTGGTCACGGCGGGTAGGCACGCAGAGAAAAAACACTGCGCATGGGGTCCGACGTGCCGAGAAAATAGCAGTCCCCGTCGCCCGTAAACCACCGATCCAGGTTTTCCATTGTGTAGGGGAACTCATCCACCACAGGATCATTTTCATAAGTATCCCGGGAGAGAATCTTGAAATCCGCCGGTGCGGAAAAGGAAAGGCCGAGCTCGGAAGATTCGTATTCCACCGTGTCGGCAGCGAGAGCTGCGCCGGAGAGCGCAAACACCAGGGCAATGCAGAGGAAAAGGGTCGCGAAGAGCCGTTTCTTCATATGGGACACCGCCTTTCGATTTGATTCTACACGCAAAAGAAACTGCCGTCAATGAAAAACCGCGCGGTTATACCCCGCACGGTTTTATGGCCCGGTCTAAAATTTTCCGCCGTTTGCCCGGCGGCGGGACTCCTCTGCCAGCCGGAGGATGACTTCCTCCGGTGTCGGTTCGCTGCCCTCGCAGGGAAAGCTTTGCCAGAACGCCCGGGCGGCGGGGCTGGGATCGTTCCGCCCCATGGCGATTGCGGCGCGGATCTCCTCTCGTACCGCGTCTACGGTCGTTCCCTCGCGCTCGGCGATCTGCCGCAGCGCGTTTTCAGCGATGCGAAGTTTTTTGCTGTCCATCCGGCATCCTCCTAACTATTAGGCTATGCATAGCCTAATAGTAGCATGCATAGCCTACTTCGTGCAATATGGCTTTGTATTCTTGTACCTGTAATTACATAAAAAAGTAAGGCAGGTAAAAAGGAATGGACACGATCACCGCGCTGCGCACGCGCATTCTCCGGCTCTGTGAGGAGCGGAAGCTTACGATCAACCATCTGGCGACGATCTCGGCACTCCCGCCGTCGAGCATCAAGAACATCCTGTATGGAAAGAGCCAGAACCCCAAGCTCCTGACGATCAAAATGATGTGCGACGGGCTGGGCATAACGCTTGGCGAGTTTTTCTCCGCACCGGAGTTTGACGAGTTGGAGCAGGAGATTCAATAAACAGCCCGCCCCGAACGACTTTATCTACGCACCAGCGTAACATAATTTTCTGAATTACGCAAGTGCGTATACGCGTGCGCGATCATCTCAATACTATCGACTTGAGGTGATACGCATGTCGGTAAAGGACGCGGTGGCGGCGCGCTTTGCAGCGCTCTGCCGGGAGCGGGGAATAAAGCCGAACGAGCTGGCGACGCTTTCGGGCGTAACGCCGTCCACGGTGTACAGCATGCTGGATGCGCGGCGGCGGGATGTCTCCGTTGTCACGGTCAAAAAGCTGTGCGACGGATTGGGTATAACGCTGGGAGAGTTCTTTTCTGCCCCGGAGTTTGATGCATTGGAACAGGAAATTCAATAAACAAACCCGGACAACCCCTCCGTCAAAAACGCCGTTTTTGCCACCTCCCCTGTCGAGGGGAGGCAAGTAAGTTGTCCGCAAACCGGCTTGGCTCCCCTAACAGGGGAGCTGCCGAGCTTGCGAGGCTGAGGGGTTTTCTTTCGCGGTGGAGAAATCCTTCAGTCAGCAGCTTTGCCGCTGCCAGCTTCCTCAAAGAGGACGCCTCAAGCCTCCCTCCTTGAGGGAGGTGTCTCGGCGCAGCGCGCCGAGACGGAAGGAGTCTGCAATTAAGGAAAACGAAAAGGACGCACAGTTCAGCGCTGTGCTTCTTTTTCTTTTTCGGGATCAATACCGTATTTCCGGAGAAGGTCTTCGATGGCGTCATCCAGCAGACGGCTTTTCGGGATACGCGTCTGCTTGGCAAGATCGTTAAAAAGAGGGACAAGCTCATTTTTCATTGACGAGGTGAATCTCGTCCGGTATTTCAAAAATGGTTCAGCCATCGTTTTCGCCCCTTTGCGTTTCCTGTAGTTTCCTGCTGCCTATTGTACCCTTTCTGTCGATTTCGTGTAATTGGTTGAAGATAGTGTCTATATAGTGTCAGATAGTGCCTATATGGAAAAGCGGCAGCTCGCCGCTCACAGTTCTGCGCGGGAAAAGGCTTGCCATGCTTGCCTTTTCCCGCGCGTTGGTGTAAAATACAAACTTACCGCATATCCTTATTGTGGAATCGTGCGGTGCACCACCGCAAAGGAGGGACTGCCTTGTCGGAAGCCAAAAAGCAAAACTATCTCCACGGCGCGGCGATCATGGTCGGAACAACGGTCATCGTCAAGATCGCGGCGTTCTTCTATAAACTCCCGCTCGGCAGCATGAAGCTGCTCGGCGACGAGGGCTTCGCCCACTTTATGGTGGCGTACAACATCTACAGCTTTTTCCTCACGCTTGCGACGGCCGGGTTCCCGGTGGCGCTCTCGCGCATGATCTCGGAGGCGGACACGCTCGACCGGCCCGCCCAGGTGCAGCGCATCTTCCGCACCGCCGCCGGGACGCTCGCGGCCATCGGCGGATTCTTCACGCTGCTGATGCTCCTCTTCAACCGCCAGCTCGCCGCGATGATGGGAAATATCGACGCTGCGCCGAGCATTCTTGCGCTCGCGCCCGCGGTTGTGATCGTGTGTCTTACCTCCGCCTACCGCGGCTACTGCCAGGGACGCGGGAACATGATCCCCACGGCGTTCGGCCAGGTGATCGAGGAAGTCGGCAAGCTCGTTGTGGGTTTGACGCTTGCGTATCTTCTCATCCGCGCGCACAAGCCCCTGCCGATCGCCTCGGCGGGCGCGATCTTCGGCGTAACGGCGGGCGCGGTCGGCGCGCTCATCTACATGATGCTCTACAAGCGCCGCAACTACCCCGCACGCCCCTACGGCACGGCGGATATCCCGGACAGCCGCGATACGATTGTCCGAGCGTTCCTGCGCATCGGCATTCCGATCGCCATCGGCTCCTCGGTGCTCTCGCTCATCAATCTGCTCGATAACGCGCTCTGCCTCAACCGGCTGCAATCCGCCGCCGGATTTGTGGAGAAAAGCGCCCGTGAGCTGTACGGCGTATACGGCAAGGCGCAGACATTCTATAACCTCCCGTCGTATTTCATCACGCCGCTCACGCTGAGCATCGTCCCGGCGATCGTCGGGAATCTTACGCGCGGCAACCGCGCCGAGGCGGGTGAGCTCGCAGAATCGTCTCTGCGCATCTCCGCGCTTGTCACGATGCCGATGGCGGTGGGACTTTTCGTCCTCGCTGACCCGGTGTTTCGCGTTGTGTACTGGGGCAGCAACCCGGCGGGGCCGGGGCTTTTGAAGCTGCTCGCCGTTGCGTCGTTCTTTGTGTGCATGTCCATGATGTGCAACGCCATTTTGCAGGCGAGCGGGAAGGAAAAGCTCCCCATTGTCAGCACCGCCGTGGGCGGCGTCGTGAAGATTGCGGTCAACTGGGTGCTCGTCGGCACCGCGGCCATCAACATCCAGGGCGCGCCGGTCGGCAGCATCTGCTGCTTTGCGATCATCTGCATTATGGATTATGTATTCCTTTGCCGGACGCTCGGCAGCTCTCCGCGGCTGGGGCGCGTGCTCGGCGCGCCGCTCCTCTCAAGCCTTGCCATGGGCGTTGCGGCGTGGGCGGTGTATGGGCTTGCGCGCATCCCGCTGCGCGGCATGAACGAGCGGCTTGCCATGGCGGCAGCGATGATCGTCGCCATTGCCGCCGCGGTGGTCGTGTATGTGCTGATGATCGGCCTCACCCGCGCCGTTACGATGGAGGATATGGCGCTCATCCCGCACGGGGAGAAGATCGGGCGGCTCCTTCATCTGCATACGCTGGACGAATCGGCGCGTCATCGCTCGTCGGGCAGCATGCGCCGAAGCGCGAGCCGCGGCGGAGCGCATCTCAAAAAGAAAGACCGCTGAAAACACGCTTTCCCGGAAAAACGGGTAATATTCGCCAAAAAAGTACGCAAAACCGGGTGGTAGCTGAATTTCCTCTTGCGTTATGGTGAAAAATATGATACGGTTTCCGGGCGCACAAAAAATGACGCTTTTTTGCGCCGAAAAATGAATTACAGCGGTCGGACGCCCGGTTGGCGTTGGCCGCGGGTTGTAAACAAAAGAGGAGGATATCCATGAACAAAACAGAACTTATCGCTCAGGTCGCCGAAAAGACCGGCCTGTCCAAGAAGGACAGCGAGCTTGCCGTCAACGCTTCTCTCGAGACCATCACCGAGTCCCTCATCCAGGGCGAGAAGGTGCAGCTTGTCGGCTTCGGCGCTTTTGACGTCAAGGAGCGCGGCGTCCGCATGGGCCGCAACCCCAAGACCAAGAAGGAGATCGAGATCCCCGCTTCCCGCGTTCCCCAGTTCAAGGCCGGCAAGGCTCTCAAGGAAGCCGTCGATAAGAAGTAAGATATTTTCCGAAGAGCTGCCCAACGCCGGGCGGCTCTTTGCTTTTATTATCGGAAGGAGCCGGTATGACAGCTAAGAAAAAAACCGTGATCGGGTACGTTCTCGCCTCGCTTGCGATCATCGCGGCGGATCAGGCGCTCAAGGCGTGGGTCGTGCGGAACATTCCGCTCAACGCCTCGGCCGCGCAGCAGCGCGCGCTGATCCCCGGCGTTGTCCATCTCACGCACATCCGCAACAGCGGCGTCGCCTTCGGCATGTTCTCGGGCGGACGGTGGCTGTTCCTCGCGCTGCTCGCGGCGTTCTGCGCCATCGTTGTGTGGGCGCTTGTGCGCCGTAAGCTCACCGCGCCGTGGGAGCGCTGGCTCGCGGTGCTCGCCATGGCCGGCGCGATCGGCAACGGCATCGACCGCGCGCTCTACGGCTACGTGGTGGATATGTTCGACCTGGAGTTCATGCATTTTGCGGTGTTCAACATCGCCGATATCGCCATCAACGTGTGCTGCATCCTCTTTGTGCTGCTCATGCTGCTG
>CAVIVK010000212.1:0-7456 GCA_963645975.1 Bifidobacteriaceae bacterium
CACGAGATCGTCCTCGATGAGATCGAGTGTCTGTTCCTGACCGTCCTTCACATAGACGATGGCTTTGGCGACCTTCTTATCGCCATGCTTTTCAATGATGACATTCTTCACGTCCATGCCGTATTCGATGCGCACGCCGCGGGATTCGAGATACTTCACGAGCGGGAGGATCATGCTCTCGTACTGGTTGTACTTCGTGAAGCGCAGCGCGCTGAAGTCGGGCAGACCGTCGATGTGGTGGACGTAGCGGCAGAGATAGCGCTTCATTTCGAGCGCGCTCGACCAGCGCTGGAAAGCGAACATCGTCTGCCAGTACAGCCAGAAGTTCGTGCTCCAGAAGCTCTCGGGCAGCACCTCGGAGATCTTCTTATCCTCAAGATCCTTCTCCGGCGTCAGAAAGAGCTTGGAGAGCGCCATGGCGGAGGCCTTGTCGAGGGCAAACTTCTTATCGGTGTGGGCATCCTCGCCGCGATTGACGCTCGCGCGGCAGAGCGAGTAGTTGGGGTCGTGCTTGTTGAGCCAGTAGTATTCGTCGAGCACCGTCACGTTCGGCGTCTCGATGCTCGGCACATCGCGGAACACGTCCCACATGACCTCAAAGTGGTTATCCATCTCGCGGCCGCCGCGCATATAAAAGCCCTTGGTGATGTCGCGGTAGCCGTCGCAGCTGCCGCCGGCAAGCTCGTGCTTTTCGAGAAGATGGATGTGCTCGCCCTTCATCTGACCGTCGCGGACAAGATAGAAGGCCGCCGTCAGACCGGCGAGGCCGGTGCCGATAATATAAGCGGATTTGTTGTCGACGCCCTCCGGCTTTTCGGGGTGGGCGAAGGATTCATACGTTCCGGCAGAGTAATACATAAGATTGACCTCCTGTGAGATTTGTTTTTCTCTTGATGGCTTTATAATACCCCGCAGAAATATTTTTACCATAAACAGAAACGTCCCCGTGATAAGGGTTTTATCACGGGGACGCGAAGTGTAAAGATTTTTATCAGAACGGGATTTTTGATTAAATCTTAAATCGGGCGAGCGCTTCGCGGATCGAGTCATGGATGAGAAGCGCGAGCCGGTCGACGATCTTTTCCGGCTCCTCGGTCATGCCGTCGCGGATCCAGTCGAGCATGATGCCGATGAAAATGTAGCCGTAGACCTGCGCGATGAACGCTTTGTCCTCATCGCGGACGGTCATGCCGGCGGACTGCTCATCAACCACGCCGAGAATGAGATTATCCACGAGCGGGCGGAGATACCGCTCGACCTGCTCGCGGTCCACGCAGCGGTAAACATTCAAAATAAACGGCTTATTCTCCCGCACGGCCTCGAAGATTTGCAGGAAGCCCTGCTGCCAGGTGTCGTGCGTTTTTTTCTCTTCGAGCGCGCGGCGCGCGTCCTCCAGACACGACCACTCCACGAGATCGTAAATGTCCTTGAAATGATAGTAAAACGTCATGCGGTTGATGCCGCAGTCCTCGGCGATGTCGTTGATGGTGATCTTGGTGAGCGGCTTTTTGAGCAGCAGATTTTTGAGCGACTGCTCGAGCGCCCGCTTTGTTACCTGTGACATGGCGTTCTCCTTTACGTTTTTTGTGCTTTGCCGTCTGCGAGAGCGAGAAGCGAGCGGTCCTGCGCAATGTCGCCCCGGTAGGGATACGTGGCGGCGATTTTTTCAAATTGGGTGCGAAGGGCGGCTGCGCGGTCTTTGTCACCGTCACGTAAAAGAGCGATGGCATATTCCGTGCGCAGCACGCCGGGGAAGTTTTTCATCTGGCGCATAAAGCGGCGCTGCGGCTTTGTGAGCATGGCGTCCACTACGCCGCGGCGATTCTCGCCGATGAGCTCGAGATACATTTCATCGCACAGCAAAAGCGCGCGGTAGAGCCCGACGAGGTTCGCCCTGCCGGAGAGAAGGCGCGCCATGGCCTCGTGCGCTTCGGCGAAGCGGTGCTCGTCCATGAGGCGGTTGCAGCAGAAAACGCCGGTTGCGGCGACGAGCGCATTTTGCATCGCCTCGTCCGACGGCATGAGAAACCACTCGTCCGGCATGTCGCGCAGGTGCTCGCCGTTCGTCTGGCGGCTGTTGATGGCCATTTGCAGATAAAAGGCGCGCATGGCCTCCGGATCGCGGCGCAGGGAGAAGGCGTTTTTGCCGTCGTTGTCGATCGGTCCGAGCCGGAGCGGGATGCCGTTCGTGAGCGCGAGATAGAGTCCCGCGAGCGCGAATAGAAAGAGCAGGGAGGCTCCCGGACTGCCGCCGCCGGAGAGGAAGTATCCGCCGAGCGCGAGGAGCGCGGTGAGCAGATTCATGAGCGGCCCGGAGAGATTATAGAGCATGACGGGAATTTTTCCGTCTACGGGCTCCGGCGGCGCCATGAGGCATTGTCCGCCCGTTCCGGCGAGCTTCAGCCGGCGGAGGCGGAGAGAACCGTTTTCCCGCTGCAGCTGAAGAGTTCCGATGCGAAAGGAGCAGAATTTATAACCTGTCAGCAGCCCGCCGATTAGGTGGCCGGTTTCGTGCAGGACGATCTGCACCGCGAAGGAGACGCAGAGCCCCAAAAGGCCGAAGAGGAAGGAGACAAAGAAATTCTCATTTTCGGGGAGCGCATAGCCGACGCCCGCGCCGAGCCCCACACAGAGGACGAGCGAGAGGATCATCCCCGGCTGGATGCCTGCTGGCCTCTTTTTCTTTTTGTCCATAGTATCACCCCGCGCGGTTTCCTTGATAGCCGGTATTATACCAGATTTTTCGCCGGATGCAAACGTCAGAGGTTATCGCTTCGGCGGATTGCGTTTTGCGGGAAACTGTGAGATAATAACCAATCAGCAATTCATTCATGGAGGATCGGACGATGAACAAGTCGAACCTGTGGAAAGTTCCGGCGTACTGCCTGCTCTCCGGCTTCATATGCTATCAGCTGCTTGTCCACGTGCTGGGGTATTTTGCGATTGTCACGCTGCCAGACGGCTCGATCATGGCGGACAACGACCGCTGGATGCTGCTCTCCGGGATCCTCTTTGTGATCGTGCTCGCCGTCGGCTGGGCGCTGTTCCGCAAGCTGCCGCGGCGCGAGCTGTTTGTCTCTGCTTCGATCCTCGTTGTGCTGAACGTTATTTTCGGCGTTCTCTCGTATGTGCTGAATAATTCCTTCAGCTTCTTGTGGTATGAGCTTTGCGAGTGGGACAGCGTTGTCTCCCAGCTGCTGAATGCCGCCGGGGTGAACATGTGGGTCTCCGCCATTATCACATGGCTGCTGCCGCCGTATATTTTTGTTCTCTTCGGGAGAAAATCCACCGCCGGGGAAGAGGAGGAAACCGCATGACCGATATCGAGATCGCACACAAATGCGCATTGAAACCCATTTCGGAGATCGCCGCCGCAGCGGGCATCGACGAAGCCTATGTTGAGCCCTACGGCAAGTACAAAGCGAAAATCTCCCTTGACCTGCTGCGCGAAAAGGCCGCTGCGCCGGACGGGAAGCTCATTCTCGTAACGGCCATCACGCCGACGCCCGCGGGCGAGGGCAAGACCACAACGTCCATCGGTCTGGCGGACGCTCTCCGCCGCGGCGGGAAAAACGCCGTGGCCGCGCTGCGCGAGCCGTCGCTCGGCCCCGTGTTCGGCATCAAGGGCGGCGCAGCCGGCGGCGGCTATGCGCAGATCGTCCCGATGGAGGACATAAACCTCCACTTTACCGGCGATTTTCACGCCATCGGCGCTGCCAACAATCTGCTCGCGGCGATGCTCGATAACCACATCCAGCAGGGCAACGCCCTCGGGATCGACCCGAAGCAGATCACGTGGAAGCGCTGCGTTGATATGAACGACCGGCAGCTGCGGCACGTTGTGGACGGCCTCGGCGGAAAAGCGAACGGCTGCCCGCGCGAGGACGGGTTTGACATCACCGTTGCGAGCGAGATCATGGCGGTATTCTGCCTCGCGGAGAGCCTTTCCGATCTTAAGGCGCGGCTCGGGCGCATCATTGTGGGGTATACGTACGAGGGCGCACCCGTCACGGCGCACGATCTCAAGGCCGAGGGCGCCATGACTGCCCTGCTGCGCGACGCGCTCAGCCCCAACCTTGTCCAGACGCTCGAGGGAACGCCGGTGCTCGTCCACGGCGGCCCCTTTGCGAACATTGCGCACGGCTGCAACAGCGTGCTCGCCACGCGCATGGCGCGAAAGCTTTCGGATTATACCGTCACCGAGGCGGGCTTTGCCGCCGATCTCGGCGCGGAGAAGTTTTTGGATATTAAGTGCCGCCTGGCGGATATGCGCCCCCACGCCGTTGTGATCGTGGCTACGGTGCGCGCGCTCAAATACCACGGCGGCGTGGAGAAGGATGCGCTCGGCGGGGAAAATCTCGAAGCGCTCGAAAAGGGACTCCCCAACCTTCTGCGCCATGTGGATAATATAAAGAACGTATTTGGCCTTCCGTGCGTTGTGGCGGTGAACGCCTTCCCGACGGACACGGAAGCGGAGCTCGCGCTCGTGGCGGAAAAATGCGCCGAGCGGGGCGTCAAAGCCGTGCGGAGCGACGTGTGGGCGCGCGGCGGTGCGGGCGGCAAAGAACTTGCCGCGGAGGTCGTGCGGCTCTGCGGGGAGGAAAACCACTTCCGCTTTGCCTACGAGCTGGACGGCTCGATCGAGGAGCGGCTCGATACGCTCTGCCGGAACGTGTACCGTGCCGACGGCGTCTCGCTCACGCCGGAGGCGAAGAAGCAGGCCGCGCGGCTCACCGCGCTCGGCTTCGGAAATCTTCCGGTGTGCGTTGCCAAAACGCAGTACAGCTTTTCAGACGATGCCGCAAAGCGCGGCGCGCCGGAGGGCTTCACCGTGACGGTGCGGGAAATCCGCGTCTCGGCGGGCGCGGGCTTTCTCGTTGCTCTCACGGGCAATATCATGACGATGCCGGGGCTTCCCAAGTCGCCCGCTGCCGAGCGGATCGACGTGGACGAAAACGGCGTCATTACGGGGATGTTTTAAGAATGGAAATGCTCCACAAAAGCGTGAATGACTTTGCTGCCGCGCTCGCTTCCAGGGCGTCTGTGCCGGGCGGCGGCAGCGCGAGCGCGCTCGCCGGAGCGCTTGCCGCGGCGCTCGGCGGCATGGTGGGGGAGCTCACCGTCGGAAAGAAAAAATACGCCGCCGTTGAGCCAATTTTGCGTGAGCTGCTTGACGAGGCGGAGAAGCTGCGGGGGCAGCTTCTGGACTGCGTGGAAAAGGACGCCGCGGCGCTCGCGCCGCTCGCGAAAGCCTACGCGATACCGAAGGACGACCCCGCCCGCGCCGAAACGCTGGAGGCCTGTCTTCTCGCCGCCGCTGCGCCGCCGATGGAGGTTCTGGAGCTTACCGGGCGGACGGTGGAGTTGCTGCGCGGCTTTGCCGACATGGGAAGCCCCATCGCGGTATCGGATGCCGCCGTGGGCGCGGCGCTTGCGCTCGCGGCGCTGCGCGGCGCGGAGATCAACGTGCGCGTCAACACCCGGCTGATGAAAGATACGGAGCGCGCCGCGGCGCTCGATGCGAAGGCTTACGCGCTTGTGGATAAGTATGCGCGGCAGGCCGAAAAGATCTATGACGATATTTATGGGAGACTCGCGCGATGAGTATACTTCTCCGCGGCGCGCCCGCCGCTGCCGCGCTCAACGAAAAAACGGCGCAGACCGCAGCCGGGCTGCGCGAAAAGGGCATTGTCCCGACGCTTGCCATCGTGCGCGTCGGCGCACGGGAGGACGATCTCGCCTATGAGCGGGGCGCGGTGAAGCGCTGCGCCGCCGTTGGCATCGAAACCCGGTGCGTTTCCCTGCCGGAGAACGTTTCCGGCGAGAAGATCGAAGAGACGCTGCGCTCTCTGAGCGCCGATGAAACGGTGCACGGCATATTGCTGCTGCGCCCGCTGCCTCCGGCGCTGGACGAGACGCGCATACTGCGCGCCATCGCGCCGGAAAAGGATGTGGACGGCGCGACGGAGGCCTCGCTCGCCACGGTGTACGCCGGGACGGGGGAGGGCTTCGCCCCCTGCACGGCGCAGGCGGTTTTGGAGCTGCTGGACTATTATGAAGTTCCCGTCGAGGGGAAACGCGCCGTCATTCTCGGGCGGAGCCTCGTTGTCGGACGTCCGGCGGCGATGCTGCTGCTGCACCGCGGCGCGACGGTGACGCTCTGCCACTCGAAAACCGAAAACGCGGCGCTCCTCGCGCGCGAGGCGGACATCCTCGTCGCCGCGACCGGGCGGCGCGAGAGCGTCGGCGCGGCGTACTTTTCTGCGGGGCAGACGGTCGTCGACGTCGGCATACACTATAACGAAGAGACGCAGAAGCTCTGCGGCGACGTTGCGTTTGCCGAGGCGGAAGCTCTCGTTCGCGCCATTACGCCCGTGCCGGGCGGCGTCGGCGCGCTCACCACGGCGGTACTGGCCGCGCACACGGCGAGGGCCGCGGCGCGCCAGAGAAAATAAATTCAAAAAATCAGAAAAACACATGACAGAGTAGGAGTAAAGCGTTGCAGCGGCCGGGATTCCGGCCAATGCTGAAGTGCCGCGGGATGGGATGTTGTCCGCGGACGAAGCGGCGGGAGCCGCGCGGTTTTGCTCCGCATCCGCTGCCACCCGAGGATACCGCTCCTTCCGTGGCAACTGTCACGAAAGGAGTCTTTTTTACACCCATGAAAACAAGAAAACTTGCCCTGAACGCCGTGCTGGCGGCGATGTGTGCCGCGCTCGGCGCGCTCGCGCTCGACCTCAACAGCATCAAGATCACGTTTGAGAGCTTCCCCATATTGCTCGGCGCGCTGCTCTTCGGCCCGCTGGACGGCCTCGCCGTCGGGTTTGTGGGGACGCTTTTGTACCAGCTTCTGCGCTACGGTGTTTCGGTCACAACGCCGCTCTGGATCCTGCCCTACGCGCTTGCAGGGCTCGTGACCGGGTTTTACGCCCGCCGCCGCGGCTTTTCGCTCACAACAAAGCAGACGGTCGGCATCGTCGTGGCGGCCGAGGTGCTCATAACGGCGCTCAATACACTCGTCATGTATATCGATGCGAAGCTTTACGGCTACTGGTTCCCCGGCTTCATCTCGGCCATGCTTCTGCCGCGCGGCGCGGTGTGCATCGTAAAGGCGGTCGTATTCGGCCTTGTGCTGCCGAAGCTTTGCGCGCGCGTGCGCCGCGCGCTGCCCGGAGAGGGGGAGAAAACGCATGGAGCTTGAAGAAGCGCTCGCTTTTATCCACGGCACCGACTGGAAGGGGAGCCGCCTCGGCTTGGAGCGGATGCGCGAGCTGATGCACCGGCTGGGCGAGCCGCAAAACAGCCTGAAATTCATCCACGTCGCCGGGACGAACGGCAAGGGCTCGACAAGCACGATGCTTGCCTCGATCCTCGCGGCGGCGGGGTACAAAACGGGGCTTTACACCTCTCCGCACCTTGTGCGCGTGAACGAACGGTTCCGCATCAACGGCTCGGA
>CAVIVK010000213.1:0-2938 GCA_963645975.1 Bifidobacteriaceae bacterium
CCGCGGGTATGACAGCGCCGGCATCGCCGTGCAGAAAGACGGCGTTCTTCATATGATTAAGGCCAGCGGCCATATCGATGCGCTCGCGGAAAAGACGCAAAACGGCGCGCTGCTGCCCGGTACCTCCGGCATCGGCCACACCCGCTGGGCGACGCATGGCGCGCCTACCGACACGAACGCGCACCCGCATATGTCCGCCGACGGCAAATTTGCCATCGTCCATAACGGCATCATTGAAAACTTCGCCGCGCTGCGCGACGAGCTCAAAGCCAAGGGCTTCGTATTCCAGAGCGAGACCGACACGGAAGTCATCGTGCATCTGCTCGATATGTACTATACCGGCGATCTCAAGGCCGCCGTGCTGCACACCGCCGCCCGGCTCGAAGGCTCTTACGGTCTCGGCGTTCTCTGCGCCGACCAGCCGGGAACGATCTGCGCCGTCAAGATGGCGTCGCCGCTTGTGATCGGCGTGGGCGTGGGCGAAAACTTTTTCGCCTCCGACGTGACCGCGCTTGTGAGCCACACCAAAAACGTGATCTATCTGGAGGACGGCGAGTTTGCCGAGATAACGCCCGACTCCATTTCCATTTTCGACAGCACCGGCGCGCCGGTACACCACAGCGTTTCCCGCATCGTCTGGGATATCGAAGCCGCGGAAAAGGGCGGCTATGAGCACTTCATGCTCAAGGAGATCATGGAGCAGCCCCGCGCGCTCAAGGCGACGATCGCCCCGCGCATCAAAAACGGGAAAATTGTCCTCGACGATTTTGACGAAGCGTTCCGCGCCGACTTCCGGTACATTAACCGCATCGTCATTACTGCCTGCGGCAGCGCGTACCACGCCGGGTGCGTTGGACGGTATATGATCGAATCGCTCTGCCGCGTGCCGGTGGAGGTCGATGTGGCAAGCGAACTGCGCTACCGCCACCCGATCGTAGACGAGCACACGCTGCTCATCGCCGTATCGCAGTCCGGCGAGACCGCCGACACCATCGCCGCCATCCGCGAATGCAAGGCCCACGGCGCGCGCGTGCTCACGATCGTCAACGTCGTCGGAAGCACCGTGGCAAAGCTCGGCGATTATGTCATGTACACCTGGGCCGGTCCCGAGATCGCCGTCGCCACCACGAAGGGCTACACCACGCAGATCGCCGTGCTCGACCTGCTCGCCGTATGGATGGCCAACGAGCGCCGGACGCTCACCGCGCCGCGGTACGCCGAGCTCGTCGCCGGCATTGCGGAGCTGCCCGAGCGCACGCAGCGCAGCATTGACCTGAACCCGCAGGTCAGCTATCTTGCCGAGCGCTACTGCGGCAACAGCTCGCTCTTCTTCATCGGGCGCAACATCGACTACGCCGTCGCGCTCGAAGCCTCGCTCAAGCTCAAGGAGATTTCCTACATCCACTCCGAGGCATACGCCGCCGGAGAGCTCAAGCACGGCACCATCGCGCTCATTGACCCCGGCCGTCTCGTTGTTTCGCTCGCGTGCTATGAGGAGCTGTTCGACAAAACGATGTCCAACATTAAGGAGGTCAAGGCGCGCGGAGCAAAAGTCCTTGCTGTGGTAAACGAGGGCAACCGCCGCGTGTTTGCCGAAGCGGACGACGTGCTCTTCGTCCCCGTAACCGATCCGCTGCTCTCCGCCATTCCGGAGATTTTGCCCCTGCAGCTTTTCGCTTACCATGTTGCCCGGTGCAACGGGTGCGACATTGATAAGCCCCGCAATCTTGCCAAATCCGTCACCGTGGAGTGATACGCATGAAAGACGTTTACGAAAATCCCCTGTGCTCGCGCTATGCCTCCGAGCAGATGCAGCACCTCTTCTCCCCGCAATGGAAGTTTTCGACGTTCCGCCGTCTCTGGCTCGCGCTCGCCGAGAGCGAGCAGGAGCTGGGGCTGCCCATTACGGACGAGCAGCTCGAGGAAATGCGCGCGCATCTCGACGACATTGATTTTGACCGCGCCGCCGAGTATGAGCACCGGCTGCGCCACGACGTGATGGCGCACATCCGCACGTTTGGCGACGCCTGCCCCAAGGCCGCGGGCATCATCCATCTCGGCGCGACGAGCTGCTATGTGGACGACAACACCGATCTTCTGCAAATGCGCGCCGCGCTCAAGCTTCTCCGCGGCGAGCTTCTTGCGGTCATCGATGCGCTTTCCGAGTTTGCCGCGCGCGAGGCCGACACGCCGACGCTCGCCTGGACGCATTTCCAGGCCGCGCAGCCCACGACCGTCGGCAAGCGCGCCACGCTCTGGCTGCAGGATTTTCTGCTTGACTTAGAGCAGCTGGAAACGGAGCTCTCCCGCCTGCCCATCTCCGGCTGCAAGGGCGCAACCGGCACCGCGGCAAGCTTTCTCGCCCTCTTCCACGGCGACGGGGAAAAGGTTCTCGCGCTAGAGAAGAGGATCGCGGAAAAGATGGGCGTTCCCAACTGCATCCCTGTCGCCGGGCAGACGTACACGCGAAAGCTCGATTCCTTCGTGATGAACGTTCTCTCCGGCATCGCGCAGAGCGCCGCCAAAATGGCGACGGACATGCGCCTTCTCGCGCATCTGCGCGAGCTGGACGAGCCGTTTGAGACCGAGCAGGTCGGCTCCTCCGCGATGGCCTACAAGCGCAACCCCATGCGATGCGAGCGCGTATGCTCGCTCAGCCGGTATGTGGTGAATCTCGCTTCGAACACCGCGGACACCGCCATGACCCAATGGCTGGAGCGCACGCTCGACGATTCCGCGAACCGCCGTCTCACGCTGCCGGAGGGTTTTCTCGCATGCGACGCCATTTTGACGCTCTGCGCCAACGTGGTGCGCGGCTGCAAGGTGTATCCGCGCGTGATGGAAAAGCACCTGCGTGAGGAGCTTCCTTTCCTCGCCACCGAAAACATTCTCATGCGCGCCGTGTCGCTCGGCGAGGACCGCCAGAAGCTGCACGAGG
>CAVIVK010000214.1:0-5168 GCA_963645975.1 Bifidobacteriaceae bacterium
CTATGACTCCATCGAGCAGTTCGTATTCCTTGCCCCAGCGGATTACGCAAACATCCTCACCGCGGGCAGCGTGGAATTCGTGACGCTCGCAAACAACCACACGATGGACTTCGGCCAGAACGCCTATAACGACACGACCGCGGCGCTCGACGCCGTGGGCGTTGCTTATGCAGGCGAGGACGAAACCTATATCTACGAAAAGGACGGCGGCGTAAAGGTCGGCATTTACTGCCTGTATAACCAGCTCACCTACAACGCCATGAGCATTCTCTCTTCGCAGGCGCAGGAGCAGCTCGTGGCAGCTTCCCGGCAGAAGATCGCCGCGGGGCTCAAATCGCTCGAGGAAGCGGGCGCGGACTACACCATCGCGTGCCTGCACATGGGCCGCGAGGGATACTACGAGCCGACCGACGTGCAGACCGAGCTCTGCCGCTACACCGTGGACACCGGCTTCAACGCCGTATACTGCACGCACGCCCACCGGCTTCAGCCGGCGGAGAGCTACAACGGCGGCGTCATTTTCTACGGCCTCGGCAACTTCATTTTCGGCGGCCACACCAACCCCGGCAACGGCACCGACCCCGGCGCTTACGACACCGGCATTGCGCAGCTCACGCTCAAGCGCGTCGGCGGCGAGGTGACGCTCGATAGCTACACCTTTATCCCCTGCTCGCTGAGCAGCACCGTCGGCCCCGATTCGACCGTTCTCGGGCCGAACACGCTGAACAATTACCAGCCCCAGCCCTACACCGAGGGCGGCGACGCTTGGAACCGCGCCATGTCCATGCTCAACGGCACCTACGAGGGCGCGAACTACCAGGTCGATTACGGCAACGTTCTCACCGCAATGAACGGGTAAAAAAGCCGTATACTTTATTTAATTTAGTGAAATCACTATTGCAATCGTGCGCGGAGAGTGGTATAATCTCCTTGTACGAACGTAAGAAACAGGAAGAGTGGGCAAAACCCACTCTTTTTGTTGATTTAAAAGAAAATGTCAGGATCTGGAAATTGAGAGGTTTTTATGAGTAAAGTCACCGAGACCGTGACCGCGCTGGCCGCGCCCATCGCCGCGGAGCTGGGTCTGGAGCTCTGGGATGTGGAATACATCCGCGAGGCCGGACAGTGGTTCCTGCGCGTATACATCGACAAGAACGGCGGCGTTTCCATCAACGACTGCGAAGCGCTCTCCCGCGCGCTCGATCCCGTGCTGGACGAGGCCGATCCCATTCCCGACAGCTACGTTTTCGAAGTCAGCTCCGCCGGTGCCGAGCGCGAGCTCAAGCGCCCCGGCGATTTTGAGCGCTTCATGGGCAGCGGCGCGGAAGTCCGGCTCTATAAGCCGGTGAATGGCAGCAAGTCCTTTGTAGGAACGCTCTCCGGATACGACGACGGCAACGTTACGCTGACCGCCGCCGGAAAAGAGCTCACCTTTGAAAAGTCCCAGATCGCGCAGGTACGGCTGCGCGTGCTGTAAAAAACACCCACGACATAACGTAAGGAGCGAAAATAGATGAGTGCAATGAACGCCGAATTTTTTGACGCCATCGAGCAGATCGAAAAGGAAAAGGGCATCCCCCGCGGATACATGCAGGAGAAGATCCAGCAGGCTCTTCTGACCGCCTTCAAGCGCGACAACCCTGACTGCGAGGATAACGTTGAGGTCATCATGGACGAGGGCAAGAAAACCATCTCCATGTTCGTTCTCAAGACCATCGTGGAAGAGAGCGAGTATGTAAACGACGCCACGCAGATCCTGCTCGACGAGGCGCAGCACTACGATAAGAAGGCGCACATCGGCGACGTTGTCCGCATCCCGGTCGAAACGAAAAAGTTCGGCCGCATCGCGGCACAGGCGGCCAAGCAGGTCATCATTCAGGGCATCCGCGAGGCGGAACGCGGCATCATCTATGACGAGTTCACCTCCAAGGAGCACGAAATTCTCACCGGTGTCGTCACGCGCATCGAGCCGCGCACCGGCGCCGTGTCTATCAAGATCAGCTCCAACAGCGAGTTTACCGAAGCCATGCTCTCCCCCACCGAGCGCATCAAGGGCGAGGAGCTCACCGAGGGCGACCGCATCAAGGTCTATGTCGTCGAGGTGCGCAAGTCCACCCGCGGCCCGCAGGTGCTCATCTCCCGCACGCACCCCGGTCTCGTCAAGCGGCTCTTCGAGCTGGAAGTGCCCGAAATTTTTGACGGCACGGTGGAGATTCGTTCCATCGCCCGCGAGGCCGGCAGCCGCACGAAGATGGCGGTCTACTCCGCCGATCCCGAGGTCGATCCGATCGGCGCATGCGTCGGCCCCCGCGGCGGACGTGTGGCGAGCATCGTCAATGAGCTCGGCGGCGAGAAGATCGATATCATCAAGTACAGCGAGGATCCCGAGCAGTACATCGCCTCGGCGCTCTCCCCGGCAGAGGTCGTCTCCGTTGAGGTGCTGGAGGAAGGCCGCAGCTGCCGCGTGATCGTGCCGGACAGCCAGCTCTCTCTCGCCATCGGCAAAGAGGGACAGAACGCCCGTCTCGCCGCGCGTCTCACCGGCTACAAGATTGACATCAAGCCTGAGAGCGCAGCCAACGAATAATCTTAATCAAACGAGACCCGCCAGTCCACGTATATTTCAGGAGGAGCGCTTTTGCCGAAAACCGTACCGCTCCGGCAGTGCATTGGCTGCCGTGAACAAAAACCGAAAACCGAACTGATTCGCGTTGTCCGCTCGCCGGAGGGAGAGCTCTCCATCGATTTGCGCGGCAAGGTGCCGGGCCGCGGCGCCTATCTCTGCCGCAGCGGCGAGTGTTTGAAGCGCGCGGTCAAATCGCGCGCGCTGGAGCGCGCTCTGTCCGTCCCCGTGCCGGAGGACGTGTGGGCGCGGCTCGCAGCGGAACTGGAGGCGGGCGATGGATAAGGCAGCACAGTATCTCGGTCTCGCCCGGAAGGGCGGGATGCTCGCCGTCGGCGAGGAAGGAAGCGGCACGGCGGTCGCCGCCGGAAAGGCGCGGCTTTTGATGCTCGCCGCCGACGCTTCTCCCAACGCGCAGAAACGCGCCGCGGGGTTTTTGTACGGCCACCGCGCGCCGCTGCAGACGCTGCCCTGGACGAAGGCGGAGCTCTCCGCCATGATGGGCAAGCGCGGCTGCAGCATGCTCTGCTTCACCGATCTGCCCCTCGCCGCGCGGTTTGCCGCCGCGCTTGCCGAGGAGCTTCCCGGCTGGAAGGAAACAGCCGAACTGCTCGCCCAGCGCGAGGATAAGCTCAAGCGGCGGAAGGCCGCGCCCCGTAAGCACACCGAGAGCGGAAAAAGGAGGAAATAAGTATGGCGCTTGATTTTAAATACCGCATTCATGAGGTTGCCAAGGATTTCGGCATGACCTCCAAGGATATTTCCCAGATTCTCACCGACTACGCCACGACGCCGAAGAACCATATGCAGGTTCTGGAGGACGCCGAGCTGGACATCATTTTCGAGTATCTGACGCAGCATCACCAGGTCGGCAGCATCGCCGAGATCTTCGCCCCCGAACCGGAGGAGAAGAAGGCTCCCGTCAAGGCGCCGGAAGAGAAAAAGTCCGCCGCTCCCGCGCCGGAAAAGCCGGCCACCGGCGCGCAGGCTCCTGCAGCCGCTGCCGCCCCCGTGCAGCAGCCGCAGAAGCCGAAGCAGGAGAAGCCCATCCAGCCGAAGCAGGTTGTGGAAAAGCGCGTCGTCGATACCCGCGGCTCCGCCGGAGCGAACCTTTCGAAGTACGACGAGCGCTTCGACAAGATTGCCGGCAACGCCGGGAACTCCGGGAAGGACAAGGACATCCGCCGCGGCGGCAAGGAAAAGATTCAGAACAAGAACAAGCAGCGCCAGCAGCAGGTCGCAAGCGCTAAGCGCCGCCAGGAAGAGCGCGACAAGATGCAGCGCCTGCAGTTTGAGGTTGCGAAAAAGCAGCAGCTCAAGGTCAGCATTCCCGACGAGATCAACGTTGGCGAGCTCGCCTCCCGCATGAAGAAGACGGCGGTCGAGGTCATCAAGCAGCTCATCAAGCTCGGCGTGATGGCGTCCGTGTCCGACGTGATCGACTACGATACCGCCGCGCTCGTCGCCATGGAGCTCGGCTGCAAGGTGGAGCACGAGGTCGTCGTGACGGTTGAGGATCGTCTCATTGACGACCACGTCGATACCGAAGACGAACTCGTTCCCCGCGCGCCGGTCGTCGTTGTCATGGGTCACGTCGACCACGGCAAGACCTCCCTGCTCGACCGCATCCGCAGCGCGAATGTTGTCGCCGGTGAGGCGGGCGGCATTACGCAGCACATCGGTGCATACCGCGTGATGGTCAACGGCAACCCCGTCACCTTCCTCGATACGCCGGGTCACGAAGCCTTTACTACCATGCGCGCCCGCGGCGCGATGGTGACCGATATCGCCATTCTCGTCGTCGCGGCCGATGACGGCATCATGCCGCAGACGATCGAGTCTATCAACCACGCCAAGGCCGCCGGTACGCCGATCGTCGTGGCAATCAACAAAATGGATCTTCCCGGCGCGAATCCCGACCGCGTCAAGCAGGATCTCACCAAATACGATCTCGTCCCCGAGGAATGGGGCGGCGACACGATCGTCTGCCCGATCTCCGCGAAGACCGGCGCGGGCGTCAAAGAGCTGCTCGAAAATCTCGTGCTGCAGGCCGAGATTATGGAACTCAAGGCCAACCCGAACCGTCCGGCGCGCGGCACGGTCGTGGAAGCGCGTCTCGACAAGGGCCGCGGCCCGATCATGACCGTTCTCGTGCAGAACGGCACGCTCCACACCGGCGATATCATCATTGCCGGTACCGCCGTCGGGCGTGTGCGCGTGATGACGAACGACCGCGGCGAGCGCATCACCGAGGCCGGTCCCTCCGTCCCGGTGGAGATCGCCGGTATGTCCGAAGTGCCGTCTGCGGGCGATGTGTTCAACGCTGTCGCCGACGAGCGCATGGCGCGCGCTCTCGCCGAGGAGCGCCTTGCCGCGCAGCGCAGCGCCGCTGCCGCGGGCGCGAGCAAGAAGGTCTCGCTCGAAGATCTGTTCGCCCGCATCCAGGAAGGCGATCTCAAGGACTTCAACATCATCGTCAAGGCGGATGTGCAGGGCAGCGCCGAGGCCGTCAAGACCTCGCTCGAAAAGCTCTCCAACGAGGAAG
>CAVIVK010000215.1:0-5079 GCA_963645975.1 Bifidobacteriaceae bacterium
GCTCGTAAAGTACTCTGGCAGCGGCGATGTGAGCTCCATGGCCTCGCCGGTGCGCGGGTGGATGAATTTGAGCGTCCGCGCGTGGAGGCATTGCCCTTCCAGCCCTTTTTCCGGCTTTCCCGCGCCGTAAACCATATCGCCGAGCAGCGGGTGACCGATGTGCGCCATGTGGACGCGGATCTGGTGTGTGCGCCCGGTTTCCAGCTTGCAGCGGATGTGCGTAAAGGCGGCGTACCGCTCGATAACTTCCCAATGCGTCACGGCGTGGCGGGAGTTCTTCTCCGTGACGGCCATGCGCTTGCGGTCGACCGGGTGGCGGCCGATGGGCGCGTCCACGGTACCGGCGTCGGCGCGAAAGCCGCCGTGGACGACGGCTTCATACACGCGCGAAAGACTCCGGTCGGCGAGCTGCGCCGAGAGCGCCTGATGGGCAAAATCGTTTTTTGCCACGATCAGAAGGCCGCTCGTGTCGCGGTCGATGCGGTGAACGATGCCGGGACGCATTTCCCCGCCGATGCCGGAGAGCGAGTCGCCGCAATGGTGCAGCAGAGCGTTGACGAGCGTCCCATCCGGGTGGCCGGGCGCGGGGTGGACAACGAGCCCGCGCGGCTTGTTCACCACGATGAGATCGCCGTCCTCATAGACGATGTCGAGCGGAATGTCCTGTGCCACGGCACTCGCCGGAGCGGGCGCATCGTCCTCGGAGACGAGAAACACGTCTCCCGCGCGGGTGAGCTCGCTTTTTTTGACGCTTTTTCCCTCTCTCGTCACCTGCCCGGCGGCGATGAGCCGCGCGGCAGCGGAACGGGTATAGCCCGAACGCGCAAGGAGAGCGTCGATCCTCTCGCCGCTCTCCTGCGCCTGTACGGTTGTGATTTTCATTTGAACTCCGCGAGAATGGAGTCGAGATCGAACTCGTCCGTCGAAGCGGCCTTCGGCGCTTCCTTCACCGGAGCGCTCGCCGCCTTCGGCGTCTCTCTCACAGGAGCCGGAGCCGGGGCAGCCTTGGGCGCGGCGGGGCTCGCGTTTCCCGCCGGACGCGCCACGGTGCGCACCGTCGCTTCGTTCTGCGCGGCAAGATCGGCGCGCGTTACCGGCGTGCTCGGCGCGGCCGCCGTGCGGCGTACGGGCTCGGTACTGCGCTGCGCTTCCGCGGTGCGCTGCACCGGTGCGGCAGGACGCGCCGCCGGACGAACCGGCACGGGCACGCTGTTCTCGTCAATGACGCGCTTTGTGCGCGGCTGCGTTGTCGGAACGCCGTTTCCGGCGGCGCGCTGGCGCGCCGGAGAGGGCGCGGCGGTGCCGCGGGCAGAGGGCGTTGCCGTCGTGGGAGCGGCGGGACGCGGCGCGGTACGGCGCACGGGAGTCTCCTCCGCGGCGCGGGGTGTGCGCCGGGGGGCGGGCTCGTCATCATATTCCCGGCGGCGGAAGGCACGGACGGGCGCTTCGTCCTCTTCGTAATCGTCAAATTCGTCCGCACGGCGGAGACCGCCGGTCAGGATCGCGACGACAAAGAGAATGCCGCCGACGAGCACGAGCACATCCGCCAGATTGAAAATGGCGAAGTTCATGAACTCAAACTCGAAGATATCGGGCACATAGCCATAGATCGCGCGGTCAATGCCGTTGCCGAGCAGACCCGCGAGCAGCAGCGCGCCGGAGACCTTGACGAAGCCCGTGCGGAAATAGCCCTTGATGAAGGCAAACACCATGAGCGCCGTGAAGGCGAGCAGAAGGATGAGCAAAATCCAGCGCAGCGCGCCGAAGCCGGACATAATGCCGAACACCGCGCCGAAGTTTTTAATGTACGTAATATGGAGAACGCCGGGGATCAGCGGCCGGATGCCGGTATTCAGCGCAACGTTGGACACCGTCCAGAACTTGAGAAACTGGTCGATCAGCAGCGCCAGAAGCCCAATGATACCATAAACCATGAATCAAAATCTCCCTTCTCTATGGAAGTACGAACCGGAGGAAATGTCTCACAAGAGTTTGCGCCTGCAGGCGCAAATAAATTTTGAATCATTTTCCCCGGCGACATGCGCGTCGGGGAAAATACTTCTCGGCTCGCAAACGTGCGAACGTAGTGAGTGCGCTGCGGCGAGCCGTTATCTCCTCAAGCAAAATCCTCAACGGAGTGGATTTTGCTTGAAGGCGTTAGCCGACGACCGAAGCGCAGCGCGCGCAGAGCGTCGGGTGCTTTTCGTTCGTGCCGACGGTCTCGGAGCGCGTCCAACAGCGCGCGCAGCGCGGCAGGGCGCTCGGCTCTACGTGAACGGTGAGCCCGTCAAAGTTCTCGCCGCGGACGCCTTCGCCGGCGCCGTGGACGATCTTCAGCTCAGACACGATGCAAAGCGGCGCAAGGTCTTCCTTCTCCAGCTCCGCGAACGGCTCGGCCGCGGCCTCGGACACATAGAGCGTCACGCGCGCATCCAGCGGCTTGCCGATGAGCTTTTCCGCGCGGGCCAGCTCGAGCGCCTTGTTCACGTCGGCGCGCACGCGCATCACCTTGCTCCAATGCGCTTCCTCGCTCTCGGAGAGACGGAGAGCGTCGTTCGCCTCCGGCATGTCGTTGAGCGCGACGGCGCGCGCATCCTCGTTTGCCGTATGCGGCATGGCGAGCCAGATCTCGTCGGCGGTGAAGCAGAGCACCGGGGCGAGCAGGCGGGTCATCGCATCAAGCACCTGATAAATTGCGGTCTGGGCGCTGCGGCGGGAAAGACTCTCGCGGCTGTCGCAGTAGAGGCGATCCTTGATAACGTCCAGATAGAAGTTCGACATTTCCACCACGCAGAAGTTGTGGATGGCGTAGGTGGCGGTGTGGAACTCATAGTTGTCGTAAGCGGTGCGGACGCGCTCGATGAGATCCTGCAGACGGCTGACTGCCCACTTGTCGAGCGGCAGCATGTCCGCAAAGGCGACGCTCTCGGCGGGGTCAAAGCCGTCCAGGTTGCCGAGAATGTAGCGCGCGGTGTTGCGGATCTTGAGATACTTATCGGAGAGCTGCTTGAAGATGTTGTCCGAGCAGCGCATGTCCTGCGTATAGTCGGCGCTCGCCGCCCAGAGACGGATGATGTCCGCGCCGTACTTGGGGATGATGTCGCCCGGGGCGATGCCGTTGCCGAGAGACTTGTGCATAACGCGGCCCTCGCCGTCCACGGTCCAGCCGTGGGTGAGCACCTCGCGGTAGGGCGCGTCGCCGCGCACCGCAACGCCGGTCAGCAGCGACGACTGGAACCAGCCGCGGTACTGATCGCCGCCCTCGAGATACACGTCCGCCGGCCATACGCCGGGGGCGTCGAGCAGCATGGAGGCAATGTGGGTGCTGCCGGAGTCAAACCAGCCGTCGAGCGTGTCGGTCTCCTTGGTGAAGCCGGTGCTGCCGCCGCAATGCGGGCAGGTGAAGCCGTCCGGCAGGAGGTCCTTGGCCTCGGCGTCGAACCAGATGTTCGAGCCGTGCTCGCCGAAGAGGCGGGAGACCTTCTCAATGGTTTCCGGCGTGCACACGGGCTTGCCGCAGTCGGCGCAGTAGAACACCGGGATCGGCAGACCCCAGCGGCGCTGGCGGGAGATGCACCAGTCGGCGCGCTCGCGGATCATGGAGAGCATGCGGTCGTGGCCCCAGCCGGGATGCCAGATGACCTTGTCCGCGGCGGCGCAGGCGTCGTCTTTGAACGTGTCGACCGAGCAGAACCACTGCGGCGTGGCGCGGAAGATGATGGGCTTGTGGCAGCGCCAGCAATGCGGGTAGCTGTGGACGATGTCCTCGCTCGCAAAGAGCATGCCGCTCTCGCGCATGTCCTCGAGAATGACCGGGTTGGACTCCTCGGTCTTCATACCGGCGTACTTGCCGGCGTAATCGGTGTGGCGGCCCTGGTCGTCCACGGGGACGATCATGTCCATGCCGTAGCGGCGGCAGGTCTGGTAGTCGTCCGCGCCGAAGCCGGGCGCGGTGTGGACGCAGCCCGTGCCGGAGTCCATCGTGACATACTCGGCGTTGAGCAGCCGGGACGTTTTCGGCAGGAACGGATGATCGGCGAGCATGTTCTCAAAGAACGAGCCGGGGTGCGTTTCAAGAATTTCGTATTTCTCGATACCGCCGACGCGCATGACCTTCTCGGCAAGCGCTTCTGCGACGATGTAGATCTCGCCGTTATCGGCCTTGACGAGCGCGTAGCTCTCTCTCGGGTGCAGGCTGATGCCGAGGTTGCCCGGCAGCGTCCAGATCGTCGTTGTCCAGATGAGGAAGTAGAGCTTGCTGTGGTCGACGTGGGAGAGCTTGCCGAGATCATCGTGCATCGGGAACTTGACGTACACCGTGGTGCACGGATCGTCCTGATACTCGATCTCCGCCTCGGCGAGAGCGGTCTCGTCGCTCGGGCACCAGTACACGGGCTTGAGGCCCTTGTAGATGTAGCCCTTCTCGTACATCTTGCCGAACACCTTGACTTCTTCGGCTTCGAACTTCGGGTCCATCGTCAGATACGGATGGTCCCAATCGCCGAGCACGCCGAGGCGCTGGAAGCCCTCGCGCTGGATGCCGACGTACTTTTCGGCGTAGCGGTGGCAGGCGGAGCGGAACTCGCTCACGCTCATGGCCTTGCGGTTGAGCCGCTGCTCCTTGATGATGGCGGACTCAATGGGCATGCCGTGGTTGTCCCAGCCGGGGGTGTAGGGGACTTTGTAGCCGGTCATGGATTTGTAGCGGCAGATGAAGTCCTTCAGGCACTTGTTCAGCGCGTGACCCATGTGCAGATTGCCGTTGGAGAACGGAGGGCCGTCGTGCAGAATGAAGAGGGGCTTGCCCTCGTTGCGGCGGAGGGTTTCATGGTAAAGATCCATGTCGTACCAGGATTTGAGCATGCCCGGCTCGCGCGCGGGCAGACCGGCACGCATGGGAAAAGCGGTTTTCGGCAGATTTACGGTGGCGTTGTAGTCCATAGCTGTGCAATTCTCTCCATTCGCTGACAAAGCGGGGCCGTCATAGCCCCGCCCTGTTGTGTTTTTCTTTAGGCAGCACCGCACAATGTCGTCATCGGCGTTCGGCGGCGCTTTTGCGCCGAAAAGTCGTTCCTTCCC
>CAVIVK010000216.1:0-3163 GCA_963645975.1 Bifidobacteriaceae bacterium
GGAGATACGCCGCGGGGATGAGCGCCACAACCTGACGCAAAACAGACGTGAAGAACGAATAGAGGCTCTTGCCGAGCGCCTGGCAGATCGAGCCGCCCACGATGCAGAATCCGGCGATCGGGAAATGGAGGGCGATCTTGCGCAGCGCGGGAATGCCGATGGCGAGCATGTTCTCCGACGGGGAGAACGCCAGCAGCAGCACGCCGGGGATCGTTTCAAAGAGCAGCAGTCCGACGATGAGGATGCATACGGCAAACAGCACACCGTAGCGGATCGTCCGGTAAATGCGCTCCTTTTTTCGTGCGCCGTAGTTGTAGCCGACGATGGGGACGATGCCGTTATTGAGGCCGAACACCGGCATGAAGAAGAAGCTCTGGAGCTTGAAGTACGCACCGTAGACCGCGACGGCCGTGGATGTAAACGCGATGAGAATGCGGTTCATGAGGTAGTTCGTAATCGAACCGATGCCGACCATGAGGATGGACGGGAAGCCGATGCGGTAGATGTCAAGAATAATATGTCCGTTCGGGCGGCAGTCGGCAAGACGGATGCTGACCTCTTTGTTGTGCCGGTGGTGGAAATACGCTCCGGCGAGCGCACCGAGTGCCTGGCCGATAACCGTGGCGATGGCCGCGCCGGCGGTACCCATCGCGGGCAGACCGCACCAGCCGTAGATGAAGAACGGGTCGAGGATAATGTTCGCCACCGCGCCGATCATCTGCGTCCACATGGCAAGCTTCGTCTGCCCCGTGGATTGCAGCAGGCGCTCAAAGTTGATCTCAAAATACACAAAGATCGAACCGATGGTGACGATGCGCAGATACGAGTCTCCGTAGGCGCGGATGGACTCGATGTCCGTCTGCGAATGGATAAAGGCGTCGGCAAAGAAGATGCCGAAGATCGCCATGACAGCCCAGCAGCACAGGCAGAGGAACATGCTGTTGCCCGCCACACGGTTGGCAAGCTTACCGTCCCGGCTGCCGAGCGCGCGGGAGAGCAGCGTTGAAACGCCGACGCCCGTGCCGGTGGCAAAGCCGATGAGAATGTTCTGCGCCGGGAACGCGAGCGAGAGCGCCGAAAGGCAGTCCTCCGACACCTTCGCGACATATACGCTGTCGACAATATTATAAAGTGCCTGCACCAGCATCGAGAGCATCATGGGCACCGCCATCGAAAGCAGCAGCTTTCCCTCCGGCATTTCGCCCATGCGCCGGGACCGGGCCAGGCTGTTTGTTTCCTCCATGGATCAGATTCCTCGCTTTTTCTTGATTATCGTGAATGGTTATTATATCAAAGGCCGCTATGATGGGCAAGGCTTTTTTCTTTTTTCGTCATTTTCCTCTGGTTTTTCGGGAGAATGTGTGATACAATATGTTGTGGTCGTGTCCAGACCGCTCAACTACGGAAAAAGAGGCGGTCTGTTGATTTTTCTGTTGACAATACAGAAATGCTCATATATAATAGCAAGGCTTGTGAGATGCTGACAGAGGATTGGAATCAACATGAATCTCCACGAACTTCTCCTGAATCCCGGCTCGCGGCTGCCCTTCCGGTGTGAGCTTTCCACTGACCGGCTGGATTTTCCCGCCGTTCTCTCCTACACCGCCGCCCCCGTGGGCGAGGGCTTCATCGTGAACAACGCCGGCGCTCTGACGCTGCGGGGCACGCTCTCCGCCGCGATGCGCTGCGTGTGCGACCGGTGCGCCGCCGAGTTTGACCGGGAAGTGAGCTATCCGCTCGATATCCCGCTCGCGTCCGAATTGCAGGACGAGGAAAACCCCGATTATTTTCTGCTGGAGGGCGACGAACTCGATCTGGAGGAGTTGCTGGAGACCGTGTTCATCCTGAACATGGACACCCGGTTTCTTTGCCGGGACGACTGCAAGGGGCTCTGCTCCCGCTGCGGCAAGAATCTCAACGAAGGCCCCTGCGATTGCAGGACGGAATCGGATCCAAGACTGGCTGTTTTGGAACAGCTGTTGGACGATAAACCATGATTATGCGCTGTTCAAAGCAGCCAAAGTACGAGGAGGTGTCACCATGGCAGTCCCCAAGAGTAAAGTAAGCCGTACCAGACGCGACAAGAGACGCGGCAGCAACTGGAAGCTCACCGCTCCCGCTCTGGTCAAGTGCCCCCAGTGCGGCGCTTTCAAGCTCCCCCACCGGGCCTGCAAGGCCTGCGGCTCTTACGATGGCCGTCAGGTTCTCAAGGTAGACGAGGAGAAAAAGTAACCGAGCTTAAGAAGAGGAGGCTTTGCCCCCTCTTCTTTTGCTATGAGGAGTTTGTATGTTCAACACGATCTCGTCCGTAGACCCCGGCTCCCGGCTCGAGGGCAGGGTGCTCCCCGGCGACGAATTGCGTTATATCAACCGGCACGAGATCCACGACGTGCTCGATTATAAATACTGGGCGTACGACCGCTCGCTCACGCTGGAATTCCGGGACGCGGGCAAAATCCACCTCCGCAAAAAGGAGGGCGAGGATCTCGGGCTGAACTTTGAAACGTACCTGATGGACAAGCCAACGGGCTGCTCCAACCGGTGCGTGTTCTGCTTCGTGGATCAGCTGCCGCGTGGGATGCGCAAAACACTTTATTTTAAAGATGACGACGCGCGTCTTTCGTTCCTCACGGGGAATTATATCACCTGTACGAATCTCTCCGAACGTGAACTGCAGCGCATCTGCGATCTGAAGGTAAGCCCGCTGAACATCTCCGTGCACGCGACCGATCCGGAACTGCGCGCAAAACTCATCGGCAATCCGCGCGGAAAAGAGATCATGGATATCCTGAACCGGTTCGCCGCGGCAGGCATTTTTATGGAGTGCCAGATCGTCGCCGTGCCGGGCTGGAACGACGGCGCGGCGCTGCAGCGCTCGCTGGAAGATCTTGCCGGGCTTTATCCGCACGTGAGCAGCGTTTCCATTGTACCGGTGGGACTCACCTGCCACCGAGAAAAGCTCACGCCGCTCTCCCCCTATACGCTCGAACAGGCCCGCGCGACAATTGCGCAGGTAGAGGCCTTTGCCGCAGAGTGCTTTGAAAAATACGGCAGCCGCATTTTCTATTGCAGCGACGAGATGTATCTCCGCGCCCAGCTCCCCCTGCCGGAGGACGAATATTACGAGGACTATGCGCAGCTCGAAAACGGCGTAGGCATGCTG
>CAVIVK010000217.1:0-4453 GCA_963645975.1 Bifidobacteriaceae bacterium
CGTATTCCCCATCCGCAGCGCGCGCAGCTACTTTGTGAGCTCGGCGCTCAGCTATGACGCCATTTTTGCCCATTGCGGCAAGAGCGGCGAGGGGCTGGAGTTTGCCGATACGATGCTCGTGAACTACACCGACGCGGACGACATTGAAGTCCACGAGGGCAGCTGCGGCTTTCGCCAGTACGATGCGCCGTTCTATGGCGCCGTGCACAGCATGACGACGACCGGCGAGCGGCTGCAAAGCCTCTTTGCGCAGTACGGTACGCGCACCACGCACCGCACCGACGGCTATGACTACGGCCTACTCTTTACCGACAATGCCGCGCCGGTAAACGGCGAGACGGCCAGCAGCGTGCATGTCGTATTCCCGGCCGGCAAAACCTCGGACTTTGCCTACGACGCCGAAAAGGGCGGCTATACGAGCACACAATGGAACAGCCCGTATACGGACGGGAACACCGGCGAGAGCGTCGTATTTGAAAACGTTCTCGTCCTCTACTCCCCCACCTCCATTAGCATCGACGAGAAAAACCACTCTGCCATCTACACCTACGACTATCAGGACGCCGGGTATTTCTTCAACGGCGGCTATGCCGAACCGATCACATGGAGCCGCGGCGGCGTGAACGAGCCGTTCCACTACTACACCGCCGACGGCAGCGAATTGCAGCTCGGCATCGGAAAAACGTATATCGCTTTCGTGTCCGAGTATTACGGCGGCGCGAGCTATTCGTAAACCGGCACATTGACACAAAGAGGCAAATATAGTATATTTTTTATGTTCGTTCCCAATTTTTTTGCAACTATGAGGTGACACAATGAAGCGTAAGTTTCTGACCATTCTTTCTCTGCTTCTCGTCTGCGCGCTCGTTTTCGGCGCTTGCTCCAGCCGCCCGAACACGCCCGCTGAGCCGGAAGCGACCGCCACGCCCGAGGCAACCGCCGAAGCGACCGCCACACCCGAAGCGACCGCCACACCCGAAGCAACCGCTACTGCGGAGCCGACACCGGAACCGACTGCCACGCCGGAGCCGACGCCCGAAGTGCCGCTCGTCAATCCCCTGACCGGCGAGACGACCACCAAGGACTACAGCAAAACCCGCCCCGTGGCAATCATGGTAGAGAATAACCATTGGGATGCGCCGATTCTCCCGATCAATCAGGGCAGCATCAGCAAGGCCGCCATCGTTTACGAAGCGCAGGTCGAACAGATCACGCGCAATATGTTTGTCTTTATGGATCTGGACGACGTGCAGAACATCACCCCCATCCGCAGCTGCCGTTCCTACTTTGTCAGCATGGCGCTTTCCTATGACGCGATCTTTGCCCATTGCGGTGAGAGCGCCGACGGCCTGGACTATTCCGCAACGTTCCTCGCGAACTACGTCGATAACGACAACATCAACGTAAACGAAGCAAACGGCACGGGCTTCCGTCTCACCGAGTATCCCTACTCCAGCGGCGTGCACAGCATGACGACGACCGGCGAGCTGCTGCAGAACTTCATTACGGAGAACAACACGCGCACCGAGCACAACACCGATTCCTATGATTACGGTCTGCGCTTTACCGAAAACGCCGCCCCGACGGACGGCAGCGTTGCCAACAGCGTCCGCATCGTGTTCCCCGGCACGAAGATCACGAGCTTTGAATACAAAGCTGAGCAGAACGGCTACGTCGGCTACAACTGGAACGACGCCATTACCGACGCCAACACGAGCGACGCCGCTGTGTTCCAGAATCTGCTCGTTCTCGCCACCTATACGCAGATCGGCATCGACGATCACTATCACACCGCAATGAGCACCTACGAGTGCGAGGGCACGGGTCTCTTCTTCAACGGCGGCTACACCGAACCCATCACCTGGAAGCGCGGCACCGTCAACGAGCCGTTCCACTACTACACCGCCGACGGCACGGAGCTGGAACTCGGCGTTGGCCGCACGTACATTGCGTTCGTCTCCAGCGGCTACGGCGGAGCCACCTATAACTGATCCATATCCCATAAAAATGGAGCTTTCCGAGAAACTTGGAAAGCTCCATTTTCATACATACCCCAGAAACACAGATTTACCAGTCAGTACGTTTACTTTTCATTTCGCCAACTCCTTCTCTCGTTTGCAGCCATCCCATATTCCCCAAAAAACTGCGCATCAATGCAAAAACCTCTCCGATTCGCATCGGAGAGGTTTTTGTTTACGAGATGACTTAGCCCATCATGACATCCGGCAGCCAGGTAACGAGCTGCGATGAAGCTGATTTCATTTATACGCTCAGCCGAGAACGCTGTGGGCAATCTCCTCAAATTCGCCCAGCGTGAGCAGACGGCCGACCTCAAAGGACTTTTCCTTGATCTTCATGACGATCTCGAGCTTCTGCTCCTTGTTATCACAGCTCATGCCGAGCTGATCGAGATAGATGTTGACGGTGGGGATACCGCTCATCTTGCCGATAACAACCTCAGCGTCCTTGTGGCCGACGAGACCATAGCGGTACGGGGAGAGCTCCAGCGGATGCTCGTCCTTCGCGTTGACGAACCAGTCCGCCACGATGCCGGACTCAATGTTCGCGAGCGTCGGGCCGACGATGCCGCGGTTGGACGGGATCGTGTGGCCGGAGAACTTGCGCATGAGCTCGCTCAGCTCGTTGATCTTCTCGTATTTGATGCCGGTGTCAATGCCGTACATCGTCAGCAGGGCGAGAGCCACGTCCTCATACGGGGTGTTGCCGGCGCGCTCGCCGATGCCCGTGATGGAGGTGTGCGCCACTTCCGCGCCGGCGGAGAGCGCCATGATGGTGTTTGCCGCGCCCAGGCCGTAGTCATCATGGAAGTGGACTTCGAGTGGCTTATCGATGACGGACTTGATCTTGCGAACCATGTAGCTGCACGCATGGGGAGCCAGGCCGCCCATCGTGTCGACGAGCGCCAGCGCATCCATATGGCCGTTGCGGGCAACGCTCGTGATCATCTTGGTGAAATCGTCGAGATCGGTACGGCTGCCGTCGATGCAGAAGAACACGGTGTAAAGTCCATTCTCCTTGGCGCAGAGCGTCGCGTCGATGGCGAGGTCGATCGCCTTCTGGGGATCCCACTTATAGGCGTACTTGAGCATGTGGTCGCTGGAGGGGATCTCGACGACGATGCCCTTCACGCCGCAGTCTACTGCGCGGAGCACGTCGGCACGCATGCAGCGTGCGAAAGCGAAGATTTCGGGGTCGTTCGGCCCCTGATAGCGCTTAGCGATCTCCACGATCGCTTCACGGTCCTGCGGAGAAACCGCCGGCATACCGGCTTCGATGCGGTGCATCCCGAGCTCGGCCATTTTGTCCGCCAGAGCGATCTTCTGCTCCTTGTTGAAGATCAGGCCGGCCTGCTGCTCGCCGTCACGCAGCGTTACGTCATGGAACTTGATTTTTGGGGGGAAGTTGAAATCCTTAGTCGCCTCTTCCGCGAAGTTCCATGGACTGGTGTACCAATCGTTTGTTTTCCAGGGAGTGTTGCTCATGCTATTAAACCTCCGTCTCGTATGTATTGGGTAATATTTGTATTCTTTTTCTACGGTGTCTCCTTCTTCTGAAAGTAGCCCTCATAGATCTTTTCAAGAGTGACGCGGCTGTGGTCCATGCTCGCACGGTGCGCTTCCGAAGGGTCGCCGGCGGCGATGCTATCGATAATGTACTTGTGCTCGCGGTAAACATCTTCACAACGGTTATGCGTTTGAATAACATCCCACCAGAAGATTTCAATCTTTGTGCGCAGATTGTCAAACTGCTGGATAAAAAGCGGATTGTTGGGAAAGCAGATGATTTCCTCATGGATGAGCAGTTCGTCCGCCTGATTGAAGTTTTCATGGCAGCGCTCTATTGCCGCGCGGATGCGCTCAATAGCGGCTTGCGCCTCTGGTTCACGGAAATGCTCTGCCATATAGGCAGCGCAGTAGCTCTCGATAGCGCCTCGCATCTGCATGAGATCGCGCGCATCCTCCTCTGTAAGGTCACGGATGATGACGCCTCGGTTTGGACGGACTTCGATCAGCCCCTCGGTGCGCAGCTGCAGCAGCGCTTCGCGTACGGGGGTACGAGAGATTTGAAATGAATCTGCGAACCATTGCTCGGAATATATCTGTCCGCGCTGCATCTGTTTGCTAACGATTGCGTCCAGAATTGCTTTGTATGCCTGCTCTTTTAAAGATGCTGATTTTTGTATGATCATGATGTTCTACGTCTCTCCCGTCGCCGTGTTGTATGTAGCATACTACTCTTCTTAATATGAAGATAGCATTTTGCGCGGCAGAATACAACCCCTTTTGATCTAATGGGTAGTTCTGCCGCGCAAAATCCGCGTTTTAACCTATTGTGAATCGTTTTTCTTGTTTAAAACGACAGCATATTCAAATTCTTGCCACGCCGGTTTTCCGCGCCGCATCGGCTACTGCTTTTGCGACCGCCGGGCCGA
>CAVIVK010000218.1:0-4275 GCA_963645975.1 Bifidobacteriaceae bacterium
TGGCTTGAACATTTTGTGCTTAAATTATTTGTCTAACTTTTTGGGGTCACTTCAGGCTGACCCGAAACGCGGCGGTCTTTTTATTCTGCGGTGCGGAGTATGGCGTCTGTGAGAGCGTCTGCACTATTTTCCGTGAGAGCGCCAGGCGCGCTGCCGAGCTGTTCGCGGATGCCGCCGATGTCTGGTGCGATAACGCGCACGTTGAGCGCCTTGGCCTCGTCGACGGTGACGGGCGTGCCCTCATACTCGGAAAAGAGCACGAGCGCGCAGCAGCGCGCGAGCAGGGGACAGGGATTGACCATATGCCCGGTCAACGTCACGCAGCCAGAAAGACCGAGCGCGTCGCGCCGCGCTTCGATCTCCTCTCGCAGCGGCCCGTCGCCGGTAAAGTACCAATGGAACATAAAGCCGCGCTTTTTCAGTTCCGCGGCAATATCCAGCAGCCGGTCGTAGCGCTTTTCACGCTCAAGCCGCCCGATGGTGATGAGATTGCATACCCTCTCATCCAGCGGCAGCGTGAGGGGTGCTTTCGCGCGCTCTCGTATCTTTGCGCGGAATACCGGGTTTGGCACGGCGATCGTTTTCTCCGCAAACTGCGGATAGACCGCGAGAAATTTCTCCCGCAGCGATTTATTGAGACAGACGATCGTGTCAAACCGGCGGTAGAGCCTGGCGTCGTTTTTCGTGACGGTGCGCGTCCAATCGTTCAGCTTGCGCCAGGCGGCGTAGTCCGTATGGATCCATTGTATTTTTATAGGATGATGGCGGCGCGAGACAAACTCGCGCATTTTGGAGGCCTCGCTCACGACGAAAATCGTGTCGAACCCTTCAAAGGCCGCCGTCATGTTCCGCTGCAGCAGCGCTTTTGGCAGCACGGATTCGAGCCCGATGTGCGCGCTCACGGCGTAGACGAGCCGGAGGAGCTTCCCGGTGCGTGATACGCTACCGTCGCGTAACACCTGCCGCGTCGGCCGCGTGAGCAGCTGCAGCGCCCCGCTGCCGGGCGTATCCAGAAAATGAAATTCCCTTTTGAGCGCGGCGTCCCGGCACGGCTCGGCGGAATAAATCCAAACCTCTGCCACGCCGGACACGGCGCGCGCCTGCGCGAGTGCGGCGGCACGAGCACCGCTTGCGTAATTTATATTGTCAAATACATAGAGAACTTTTTTCGTTTCGTTTTCCAACAGCGTTTCCAGCGTCCCCGCCGCGTCGTCGGCGGTATGTGGTTCCCTTGCCCGGCGCATCGCGTCCGCCGTACTGCCGGTGAGAAAGGTACGGATGGCGCGGGTGCATTCTCTGGCGGAAAAACCGCAGAGAATGCCGTTTTTGCCGTCTTCGATCTGTTCGAGCGCGCCGGAGGTGCGCGTTGCGATCACCGGCACGCCGAGCGCCTTTGCCTCCGAGATGACCATCGACCAGGATTCGTGGTCGGAGAGAACACACACGGCGTCGGCGCAGCGCATCACGCCGTAAGGGTTGTCGAGCGGGCCGGTCAGCGTGAAATAGTCCTCGAGCCCGGCGTCCCGTACCGCCTGCCGCAGCTTTTCCACGAGCGGGGCATTGGCGAGCGAGCCGATGTTCACCCAGCGAAACCGCAGCCCCTCGGAAAAGAGCCGGCGCATTGCCTCCAGTTGCCGCCGGTGATTTTTCTCCTCGCGGACGTTTGCGACCGTTACGAGCAGCGGCAGACCGTCCTCCGGCAGGGAAACGGATAATGGTTCTTCACTCATGGCGAGAATTTTTGCGCTGTCAACACGATTATGGATAACAAGGGAGCGGGAGGCAAGCTGTGGATATTTCTTGATTGCTCCCTCCATCGAGTGGCGGGAGGCAAAGAGAAAGCCGTCGAACTGCGCTTCAAAGCGCAGAATGTCGGGATGGAGAAAGCCGGCCTTGTCCATGTCCGCGTGGATCCAGACGTATTTGCGCCGCGCCGCAGCGTAGCGCGCGCATAATGCGCTCGAAAACCACTCACCGTAGGAGATGACGGCGTCGTAGTACCGCCCCTGTAAATAGCGGATAGCGCCGCGCCGGAACGGCTGCGCGCCGGTGAGCTTCCGCTCAAATTTAAAGACCGCCTTTTTCACGAATGCGGCCTTTTTTTCGTTTTCGGCCGCGTTGACGACGTGTACCCAATCCGGGATTTCTGGAATAAGCGAGAGACTGCCCGGCAGGTCGATCATGTCAAAGATGAGGAGATCAACATCACAATGCATGGTGTCCATTGTGCGCAGAAGATTCACGAGCGCCGTTTCCGCGCCGCCCTTGAAAAACTGGTTGATGACGAAGAGAACGTGCTTTTTTTTCGGTGCGGCGGTGCTCATGCGCGCATATACTCCCCGCACACGGCGTTCGCATTGCCGAACATGCGCACGTGGCCGTGCTCGAGCCAGAGCGCCTTTTTGCAGATTTTCTGTACCTGCTCGATCGAGTGGGAAACGAAAACGACCGTCGCGCCGGAGGCAATCATCTCCTGCATGCGCGCAAAGCTCTTTTCCTGAAATTTATAGTCGCCGACGGCGAGGATCTCGTCGATGATGAGAATGTCCGGCACGTTCATCGTCGCAATGGCAAAGCCGAGGCGCGCTACCATGCCGGAGGAGTAGTTCTTCACGGCGGTGTCCACAAAATCCTGCAATTCGGCAAATTCGATGATCTCATCAAACCGCCCGGCCATGTACGAGCGGCTGTGGCCGAGAATCGCGCCGTTGAGATAGATGTTCTCGCGCGCGGAGAGATTTGCGTCAAATCCCGCGCCGAGCTCGATGAGGGGGGCAATGCTGCCGCAGGTCTCCACGGTGCCCTTCGTCGGCTTCAAAATGCCGGAGACGATCTTCAAAAGCGTGCTCTTGCCCGAGCCGTTCAGCCCGACGATGCCGAGAGAATCGCCCTTTTCCAGCGTGAACGATATGTCCTGCAGCGCCCAGAACTCCTGAAAATGCAGCTCCCGGCGCACGGCCTTGATGAAATATTCCTTGATGCTGTCGATCTTCTCCGAGCTGAGATTGAACATCATCGAAACATCGTTTACCTTAATAACGCTGTCCATGGCGCGCCTCCGCTCATACGTACAGGACAAACTTGTCCTGCGTTTTATAAAATACAAAAAGCCCCAGCGCGAGCATCAAAAGCCCCATGCACAGGCAGAGAAGGTTTTCCGCGAGACGGGGAACTGCGCCGTAGAGCACGAGCGAGCGCATGTAGGCGACGAGATGGTACATCGGGTTGAACTGCATGAGCTTTGTCACAGCGTTCGGCAGAATATCTACGGGGTAGAAGATGGGGGTGAAGTATGTCCACGCGAGGATGAATACGCTGTAGAAATGCGCAATATCTCGGAAGAATACCGTGACCGCCGAGAGAAGAATGCCGAGCCCGGCGGAGAAGAGAAACGTATAGAAAATGGGGACCGGCAGCAGAAGAAGCGTTGCGTGGAACGGCGCGCCGGTGAGGAGCATCACAATGAACATCGCGATGAGCGAAAACCCGAGATTCACGAGCCCGGAGAGCACATTGGAGAGCGGGAAAAGATACTTCGGGATATAGACCTTCTTGATGAGCGAGGCGTTGGAATAGATGGAGCTGAGGGCGGTCGTTGTCGATTCCGAATTGAACGCAAAGATGAGAGAGCCAGAAAGATAGTAGATCGGGAAATTCGGGATGTTCTGCCGGAAGAGCGTGGAAAAGACGATCGTGATAACGGTCATCATTAAAAGCGGGTTGAGCACCGTCCACACGAGCCCCAGCGCGGAATGGCGGTAGCGTACCTTGATATCGCGCACCACAAGCTCGCGCAGCAGCGGGAGAAACCGCCGCAGTGCCTGAAGCTTTTCTCCGGCGGTGCGAAAGAGCGCGGCGGTCATAGGCGCTTCATCTCCTTCCCGGCGCTTCCCGGCGCCCATTGCAGCCGTTTGAGTGTTTTCGTAAGTCCGCACGGCACGAACGCCATGAGCAGAGGCTTGGCGAGATACACGGCTTCATAGACCGGCGCATGCATGGCGCGAAGTCCCCGCGCCCGCACGGCAATCTCGCACAGGCGCGAGCGCACCGTGCGCCGCCGGTATGCGCTCTCCGATTCATAGACCGAGTAAAGGATCTCCGGCAGATTTTCGCCGATCAGCCCCTGTCCCGCCAGACGCATGACGAGATCGTAATCCTCGGCGCGGCGCGTGTCGTCCGATTCGCTGTAGCCGCCCGCGCCTTCCAGCACCGTCCGGCGGAACAGCATCGTCGGGTGGAAGAACGGGTTTTTCTGCGCGATGATGTGCGCCGTGA
>CAVIVK010000219.1:0-4506 GCA_963645975.1 Bifidobacteriaceae bacterium
AAGCTATAGTGCGCGGTCTTATAGTACCGGTCCACATCAAACGTCATGCCGCGCTCGGTGAGCGCGCGCAGCACGCCCGCATAGCGCAGGCGGCCGGTGTCGGAGTATTCGCGCTCGCCGCCGATGACGGCAATTTTTTTATGCCCCATATCCGCCAGATACCCGACGGCCGCCGCGGCAGCGGCGGTATCGTCGGTCGTGACGCTCGAAAGATTTCGGAACGTAAACTCTGCGGCGGAGTTTGTGACGAGCACCGCGGGGATATGGATCCCGGCAAAGGATTCGATAAAGTCCTCGCTGCTGCCGCCGAGGAAGAGAATCCCCTGCGGCTTTACCTCGCGCACGCGCTTTACCGCGCGGCGCACCTCATCGTCGAGCTCGCCGATATAGTCCACCACGAGCTGATACTCTCCGCCCGTCGCCACGGTTTGAAGCCGCTCGACCAGCGCGGCGAAGAGCTCGTTGTGCGTGCCGCGGACGATGACGAGGATGTTGTTGCTGCGGGTCTGCTTGAGATTGCGGGCGTTCGTGTTGAGCTCAAAGCCCTGCTCCTTCACGATCGCCATGATCTGCTCTCTCGCCTTTTCGCTGACGTGCGGCTGGTTGTTGAGCACGCGCGAGACCGTGCCGAGCGAATACCCGGAGAGAGCCGCCAAGTCCTTGATTGTCATCAGCCCTTCACCGCTCCGGCAGCAACGCCCTTGATGATGTGCTTCTGGCAGCAAAGATAGAAGATGACGACCGGAATAATGCTCAGAAGAATGAGCGCCATGATCGCGCCCATATCCTTCTGGCCGTAGCTGCCCTGCAGGTACTGGATATGGATGGGGATCGTCATATACTGCGTCCGATCCAGCACGAGATACGGCAGAAGGTAGTCGTTCCACACCCACATGATCTCCAGCACGCCGACGGAAATGAGCGTCGGCTTGAGCATCGGCAGCACAACGGAGAAGAACGTACGCACCGGGCCGCAGCCGTCAATCGCAGCGGCTTCCTCAATTTCAAGCGGCAGCGACTTGACAAAGCCCGCAAACATAAATACGGCAAGCCCTGCGCCAAAGCCGAGGTACACAATGGGTATTGTCCACGGCGTATTCAAATGAAGCGTATCCGCCGTTTTGGTAAGCGTGAACATGACCATCTGGAACGGAACGACCATGGAGAACACGCAGAGATAATACACGACCTTGCTGAAGAAGCTCCCCACGCGGGAGACATACCACGCCGCCATGGATGTGCAGATCAGAATCAGCGCGGACGAAACAATCGTAATGAAAAAGCTGAAAAAGACGGATTTGGCAAAGGGATAGTTGCCAAACGTCATTCCCTTGACGAAGTTACCCCAACCCATGAACGATTCCTTCGTGGGCAGGCGGAACGTTTCGGACGTAACATAAGAAGACGCCTTAAAGGAGTTGATAACAACAAGGATGACCGGGAAGACATAGATGAGCGCGATCACGGTAAAGATGGCCGTAAGCGCATTTTTCCGGCGGGCTTCCTGCGGACTGTTCATTGCTGCACCTCTCTTTTCCGTGTTGCGCGAAGCTGAATGATGCTGATAGCCGCCACAAGGATAAAGAACACGACGGCTTTTGCCTGTCCGGGGCCGCGGTTGGTGGCGTTAGACGTATAGGAATTGACGATGTTCAACGCCAGCATTTCCGTTGTCTTGATGACGGAGCCGTCCGGGTTCTGGATCAGCGGCAGGCCGTTTGTGAGCGCAAGGTTCTGGTCATAGAGCTTAAAGCCGTTCGTAAGGGAAAGGAATGTGCAGATCGTGAAGGAAGGCATTACATTGGGGATCGTGATCTTCCACAGCGTCTGCCAGCGGGTCGCACCGTCAATACGGGCGGCTTCCAGCATGTCCTCCGGTACCGCCTGCAAACCGGCAATATAGATGATCATCATATAGCCGATCTGCTGCCAGCTCAAGAGGATAATAAGTCCCCAGAATCCCGCTTTGGTGTTCAGCGCGAGCGCGGTACCAAAGTGAATCAGGATGCCGTCGATCAGCATGCTCCATATGTAGCCGAGCACGATGCCGCCAATGAGGTTCGGCATGAAGAAAATCGTGCGGAAAATGTTCGAGCCTTTGATGCCCTGCGTGAGCGCATAGGCAACCATAAACGCAAACACGTTGATGATCACGAGCGAAACGAGCGCGAAGAGCGCCGTATACCAGAAGGCATGGACAAACCCGCCGTCCTTGAATATACGGAGGTAGTTGTCAAAGCCAACCCATGTCCAGCGGCTCGTCAGTTTAAACTTGCAGAAGGACAAAAACAGTCCCTTGCAGAACGGGTACAGAAACCCGATGCAGAATGCCGCAAACGTCGGCAGAAGAAACAGCGGAAACCAGCGCTGGATCGGTCGCCGGATCAGCCGCGAGTTGAGCGCCGACGTGTCGCGGGATGCGCGTCTTTTTTTCATGTTGATCCCCTCCCGGATTCATAGCCGCAGCAGTCTCCTCCTGCGGAAACAGCTGCGATATACAACGCCGGGACGAGCGTAATGCTCGCCCCGGCTGCGATTATTAAGGGTTGATCAATAATAAGGGACAAACTCAGCCCGCATTTTCGGCGGCATACTGCGTCGCCCAGCCCTGCACGAACGCGGTCTCAACAGCAGACCAGTCCGCCGTGCCGGCGGTGTACTGCTGCAGCGCGCTCTCAACGCCGGTACGCCAATCGTTGACGGCCGGAGTGTAGTTGAACGCCCAGGTCACAGGATAGCAGCCATCGGCGACCATCTCGTTGCCCTTGAGAGCGAAGATGTTGGTGGGCTCTTTGGACTGCTTGAACGGGCAGGGACCAAACTGGTTGGACATCATCGTGGTGCCTTCCTCAGAGGTGACGACCCAGTACAGGAAGTCGAGGGTAGCCTGGATGTCTTCCTCGGAAGCGTCCTTGTTGACGGACCAGTAGTTCTCGGTACCGGTGCAGAGGCCGGCCTTCTCTTCGCCTTCCACGCCGCAGTAAATGGGGATCATGGTGATCTTGTCCATATCCATGCCGGCGTCACGCAGGCTGGCTTCTTCCCAAGAGCCGTTCTGGTAGAACACGGCCTTGCCGCTGGTGAAGGTGTTGCGGGAGTCGTCCACGGTCTTGGTGGAGACTTCAGCACCGGTCACAGCCGTATCGGTGGTGTAGAGATCCCAGATGTTCTTGTAGTTCTCGAGGTAGGTGCCCTTGATGGTGGCAGGCTTCGCGCTGATGCCTTCATCGCGGAACTCGTAGTACAGAGGCATGTTGGCCAGGTGGCCGGTGTAACGCCAGGACTCGCCGTTCTTCATGGCGGCGTCGGAGAAGGCGTCAAAGCCGAGCTCGTCAGCGCGGGCATGAATGTCGTCGCAGACAGCCTTCAGAGTCTCGAAGTTGGTGATCTCATCGAGAGAGTGGCCAGCTTCTTCCAGCAGCGCGACGTTGGTGATGATGCCGTAGGTCTCGAGGCAGTAGCCGATGGAGATCACTTCGCCCTCGGCGTTCTTGAGCGCGTAGTCCTTGGAGGCGAGCTCTTCATAGACCTTGGAGCCGGAGAGATCGTAGCAGTACTCGCCCCAGGTGGCGACGCCGCCCTCGTTGCACTGGAACAGGGTCGGAGCGGAGCTCTTATCCATCTCAGCGACGAGCGTCTCTTCGTAGGTGCCGGAGGCGGCGGTGACGACCTTCACAGGCACGCCGGTGAGGCTGGTGTAAGTCTCGGCGAGCTTCTGCCAGGCTTCGTCAGCCTCGGGCTTGAAGTTGAGGTAGTACACGCTGCCGGTCGCGGCCGGAGTTTCGGGTTCCGCAGCGGGCTCTTCCGTCGCGGGGGTTTCGGGCTCAGCCGGAGTGCTCGGAGTCTCTGCCGGGGCAGCGCCGCAGGCAGCGAGGCTCAGAACCATGACCAGAGCCAGAAGAACAGCGAGAAGCTTCTTCATTGTTTGTTTCCTCCTAATTTAAAATGGGTTTCCGTAAGTAAAGTGCTAAATTGGAATCGTTTCCAATTAAGCTTGTCTGTATTTTATCGCCTTTGTAGAAATAATGCAAGAGCGTTTCAGCGAAAACGCTTAACTTTATGTCATTTATACAAAAACCTCGTCAACTTTTTGTATGAATGGTGTTGCCAGACGGTCATTTGTTCCTGTATAATAGGCTTATTCACCCGGAGGTGGCAATATGAAAAAACTCTTTGACCCCGATTCGCCCATCATGCGCTTTCTCACGCAGGCGGCGGAGCTTGCGTGGCTGAACATTTTGTGGGTTGTGTGCTCGCTGCCGGTCATCACGATCGGCGCTTCGACGGCAGCACTATGCACCGCGGTGCGGAACATGATCTGCGAAAAGGGAAGCTGGAACGCCGCGGCTTTTTTCCGCGCGTTTCGTGATAACTTTAAAAAATCCACGCTTTTATGGCTCATTCTGCTCGCGGCGCTCGCGCTCATCGGCGCGGACGTATACATTCTCCGCGCGCTTTTCCCGGAGCAGCCGTTCTGGCTGGTGCTGCCGGGTGTCTGCTTTGCGC
>CAVIVK010000220.1:0-3044 GCA_963645975.1 Bifidobacteriaceae bacterium
CGTCGAGCGCGCTGCGCCCGTTGTGCGGATCTCCGGCGGCGTGCGCGGCGACGCCCTTGAACTTATAGAGCACCTGAATGCACGAATTGTTCGTGCCGGTGGATACCTCGTTCGTATCGGACGGATGCCAGGTAAGCGCGGCGTCGAGCCCATACCAGAGCCCCTCGCGCGCCATATACGCCTTGGCGGCGCCGCCCTCCTCGCCGGGGCAGCCGAAGAAGATGACGGTGCCGGGCTTTCCACTCGCGGCGAGGTATTCCTTCACCGCCGCTGCGGCGGCGAGCGAACCGGCGCCGAGCATATTGTGCCCGCAGCCGTGACCGTTCCCGCCGGGGGTGACGCTCTGCGGTACGGCGACGCCGCTTTGCTGCGAAAGGCCAGAGAGCGCGTCGAATTCGCCGAGAATGCCGATCACCGGATGGCCGGAGCCGTAAGAGCCGGAAAATGCTGTTTCAATGCCGCAGAGGTTCTTCTGCACCGTGAAGCCCAGCTTTTCCAGCGCGTCCGTATAAAGCGCCGCGGCTTTGAATTCCTTGAGCGATAGCTCCGGCTCATCCCAAATGGCGTCGGAGATCGAGGTGAAGAAAGAGGCGTTCTTCTCCACCGTATGCAGCGCGGCTTTTTTGATTTCGTTCATATCACAACACCTTGGAGAGAAAATCCTGCAACCGGGCGCTTTGCGGGTGCTGGAAGATATCCTCCGGCGTACCCTGCTCCACGATGCGCCCCTCGTCCATGAATACAACGCGGTTGCCAACCTCGCGGGCAAAGCCCATCTCGTGCGTCACGACGACCATCGTCATGCCGTCGCGGGCGAGCTGCTTCATAACGTCCAGCACCTCGCCGACCATTTCGGGGTCAAGCGCGCTTGTCGGCTCGTCAAAGAGCATTACGTCCGGCTCCATGGCGAGCGCGCGCACAATGGCGACGCGCTGCTTTTGTCCGCCGGAGAGCTGCGAGGGGTAGGCGTCGGCTCGGTCGGCGAGACCTACGCGCTCCAAAAGCTCCATGGCTTTTTCCTTTGCGGCTGCCTTATCCGCTTTCTTTACGAGGATGGGGGAGATGGTCAGATTTTCGAGCACCGTTTTGTGCGGGAAAAGATTGAAATGCTGGAACACCATGCCCATTTTCCGGCGGTGAAGATCGAGATCGATCTTCTTTCCCTGGACGTTTTTCTTTTTCGTGATGTCCGTCCCCTCCACGATAACGCTGCCGGAGGTCGGCATTTCGAGCAGGTTGAGCGAGCGCAGAAATGTGGACTTTCCGCTGCCGGAGGGGCCGATGATGACAATCACATCGCCCTTGCAGATCGTGAGACTCACACCGTCGAGCGCTTTGACCGTACCGTCACGAAAGTGTTTGCAGAGGTCTTTGACCTCGATGAGCGTTTCACCGGTCTGCACGGCTCATCCTCCTTTCAAAGAATCCGAACAGCTTGCTGAGCAGGAATGTCAGAATAAAATAAATGACGCCGACGATCACAAGCGGTTCAAGAGGCAGGTAGCTCGCGCCTCGCACGATGAGATACTGCGTCATGAGATCGCCGATGAAGAACGTGGACGCGAGCGAGGTGTCCTTCACGATCATGATAAACTCGTTGCCAAGTGCTGGAAGAATCGTTTTGAGCGCCTGCGGCACGAGAATGTACCAGGTGCGCTGGAACGAATTCATGCCGAGACTCATGGCGGCTTCACTCTGCCCGGTGTCCACCGACTGAATGCCCGAACGAATGACCTCGGAGACATAGGCGGCGCTGTTGCAGATGAGCGCGATGGCAATGCAGAGAAACTTCTGCTTATTGAGCGCCGGGATGAGCGCAGGCAGGGCGAAATAGAAGAAGTACAGCTGCAAAAGCATCGGCGTGCCGCGGATGACTTCAATGTAGGCAGTAGAAAGCCAGCGCAGCGGCGCGATCTTCGAAAGCTTCATTCCAGCGAGCAGGCAGGCGATCACCGCGCCGAATGCCACGGTGATCGCGGCAAGCAGCAGCGTATACGATACGCCGGTCACCAGAAACTTCTCCCAGTACTTGGTGAACAGCTTGACGATGTTTTCGAATTTAATGAAACTCATGGACGGATTCTCCCCTCCGCCCGCCGGAGGTATTCTCCGGTGGGCGGTTTGTTATTTCAATCAGTCCTCAACGCTGACTTCGGCAGCGTTTTCGGATTTGGCGAGTGCGACAGCGTCGTCGTACCACGTGCCGTACACGCCGTCGGCGTAGGCCTTGGCGAGAGCTTCGTTCACAACGTTCAGCAGCGCGGTCTCGCCCTTGGTGATGAGAATGACGTTCGCCTCGTATTCGGCAGCAACTTCAAATTCCCAGGAGCAGATCATGAGATCGGGGTTGGAATCGATGATCATTTCGGCATTGCCCTTCGCAACGGCCAGCGCCTCGATGCTGCCGTTCTGCAGTTCCAGCACGCCCACGCCGAGATCGCCGATGGTGACGGGGTTCGCGTCGGGCAGCTGCGAAGTGAGAAGATTCATCTGGAGCGAGGCGTTCTGCGCACCGACATCCACACCGGCAAAGTCCTCAGCGGAGGTGTATTTGTCAGCATCGGTCTTCTTGATGAGGATGACCTGCTCGGTTTCGTTTTCACCGGCGTAGTAGTAATCGGAGATCTCGTAGTTCTCGGCGCGCTCCTCCGTCCAGGAGTAGCCGGAAATGGACATCGGCACGGAGCCGGTGTAAACGGCGGTCTGGCAGGCATCGAAGCTCATCGGCTCCACGACGAGGTCTACGCCGATGTACTCGGCGATGTACTTCGCGAGCGTCACGTCAAAGCCGACGTACTGCTCCTGTCCGTCTTTGGAGGAGTCAACAAACTCCATCGGGGCAAAGTCCGGGGAGAGGGTGACGTAGAGAACGCCATCGGCCTTGATCTGGTCGAGCACGCCCTGCGATTCAGCGGGAGCTTCGGTTTCGGCGGGAGCTTCGGATGCGGAGGTGTCAGCCGCGGGGGCTGCGGTGGGCTCCGCGGCGGGGGCCGCCGCGCCGCAGGCGCAGAGCGCGAAGAGCATCAGTGCAGCAAGAGCGAGGG
>CAVIVK010000221.1:0-2065 GCA_963645975.1 Bifidobacteriaceae bacterium
TGGTAATATTACCTTATCTATGAGTGACTTTGTAAATATCTGGAAGAATCTGGATTGGACAGTTCCGGTGCAGATTGTGATGAACATCCTCCCGTCGCTTCTGTGCATCACGCTGCACGAATTGAGCCACGGGTATGTGGCTTATCGCCTTGGCGATACAACGGCGAAGGACGCGGGACGGCTCACGCTCAACCCCGTAAAGCACATTGATATCATGGGACTTCTCATGATGGTCGTGTTCCGCTTCGGCTGGGCAAAGCCGGTGCCGGTCAATATGTACCGGTTCAAAAACCCGAAGAAGGGTATGGCGGTAACGGCGCTGGCAGGGCCGGTGTGCAATTTCCTGCTGGCGGGCGTATTTCTGTTTTTGTACGGTTTACTGTATTATCCGCTGTATATTCACGGGGGCGCGGTCGCTGAAACGGTTCTTCAGCTTGTTTACACAACGGCGTATCTCAGTCTCGCGCTTGCGGTGTTTAACCTCATCCCAATCCCGCCGCTTGACGGGAGCAAGGTGCTTTTCTCCCTGATTCCGGATGAGAGCTATTTCAAACTCATGCGCTACGAGCGCTACGGTATGATATTGCTCCTCGTGCTGGTCTCCACAAAGGTCCTCGGCTCGCCGCTCTCTACGGCGACCTCCTGGCTTTTTGATAAACTCTTTGTCCTGGCCGAGCTTGGCTTTCGGCTTGTGACGCATTTTGTGTAAAGGCATACGGTATACCCATGATCCAAGAACCGAGCTACCATCTGGAAGGCGTCGTGCATGCGCGCGACGAGCTGGAGGATTTTACCGGCCCGCTCGACCTTATCTTGATGCTGCTCGCCAAGGACAAAATCGAGATACGCGACATCCAGATCTCCCAGCTTCTCGACCAGTATCTGGCTTATCTTCAGAAGATGCAGGAGATGGATCTCGAGATCGCGAGCGAGTTCGTCCAGATGGCGTCGCATCTCATGTACATCAAAACCAAAATGCTCCTGACCGAGGAAAAAGAGCCGACTGAACTTGAAGTTCTCGTCTCCGCGTTGGAGCAGCTCAAAAACCGCGATGCGATCGCCGCTGTGCGAGAGATTGCCCCAGAACTGGGGCAGTTGGCCGAAACGGGCATGAAAATGCACACCCGTGGCCCGCTTCCCCTGCCGGAGAGGCCATACGATTACCGCCACACGCCGGAGGAATTGCTCAGCGCTCTGGCGCAGATCTTGCTCCGCGGCACCGGCGAAGCCGCGCCAGAGGAAAACGAGACGCTGCGCCGCGCGGCGCCGAAACCGATTGTATTCAGCGTTCGCGAAAAGAGTGGACAGCTGCTTGATCTTCTCCGGAAAAACGGGCATATGACGCTTGCTTCTATGTTCGGCATCTGCAAAAGCCGCAGCGAGCTGGTAGCGACATTTTTGTCCGTGTTGGAGCTCTGCTCTGACGGGCACATCCGCGTCAGCGGGGAAAAAGGAAATTACGATGTGAGCCGTGCGCTCACGGATACGGAAGAATAAATGGTAGGAATCAACAAGATCCGCCCGGCGCTGGAAGCCATCCTCTTTGCCGCCGGAGACAGCGTGGAAACAGAACGCATTGCCAAGGTCCTCGGCGCAGAGCCGTGGGACGTCCGGCAGGCTGCGGAGCAGCTTGCCAAGGAGTACGAAGAAAACGGCCGCGGCTTTCGCCTGGCACGGATGGAAAACCGGCTGCAGCTTGTTACGGCGGGCGAATACAGCGACGTTGTCAGCCGCACGTTGGAAAAACGCGCGCAGCCGAAGCTTTCGCCGACGGCGCTGGAGGTTTTGGCTATTGTTGCATACTATCAGCCCGTTACGCGCTCTTACATAGAGCAGCTTCGTGGGACCGACAGTTCCTATACCGTTGCGCTTCTCTCTGAACGAGGACTGATTGCTCCGTGCGGCCGGTTGGAAGCGCCGGGACGGCCGGTTCTTTTCGGGACGACGGATCAGTTCCTCCGCGTTGTGGGTATTTCCTCCATCGAGGAGCTGCCGCCGCTGCCAAATGTTGCCACGGGCGAGGGAATCCAGGAACTCCAGGCCGCCATTGACGCGGCAAGCGAAA
>CAVIVK010000222.1:0-2402 GCA_963645975.1 Bifidobacteriaceae bacterium
TGACATGCATCCGCTGCCCGATGGGCTGCGCCATCCACGTGGAAATGGAAAACGGCCAGGTCGTCTCCGTCACGGGCAACACCTGCCCGCGCGGCGCGGAGTACGCGAAAAGCGAGGCCACCGCGCCCGTGCGCACCGTGACGAGCACCATTCGCGCAAAGGGCGGCGTGCGCCCGGTCGTCGCGGTGAAAACCGTGCCGGATGTGCCGAAAGGGAAGATCTTTGCGGTGATGGACGCCGTGCGCGCGATGGAGGTCACCGCGCCGGTGCACATCGGTGACATCCTCTGCGAGAATATTGCCGGGACAGGATCGAATCTCGTTGCCGCCGCGGCGCTCGACGCGGAATAAGAAGCCTCATTCGTATAACAAAAGACCGGGGACACGGCGTTGGCCGTGTCCCCGGTTTCCTTATTCTTCGGTTTCGCTCTCGGGCGCTGCGAGGTACGGATCGGGTTTTAAGAGGCGCTTCCAGTAGCCGTCGAGCAGGTACAAGGGGCCAAGACTCGCGTGGCAGAGGAGGCGGTCCTTCGAGGAGAGCGTCGTGACCGGCGCTTCGGAGTACTTATAAAAGAGACTGTCGTGCCCGACGCAGAGGCCGAGCGCGATGTTGAGCTCCGTCTTTTCCTCATTGAGCACGAGCGCCTGCAGCACGGGGTTGCAGATGTTCGGCCCAACTTCGAGACAGCGCTCCGGGATGCCGAGTTCGGTTTTATTCACCGTGCCGCACTTGCACGCGATGCCGGTGACCTCATATCCCTGCGCGCGCAGGACGCGCGCGAGGGCGTTCGCCTCGTGGATCAGCCCCGCGCAGGTGGCAACGCCGATCTTTTTCACGCCGAGGAGCTGCGCAAAGTGCATCGTTTCCTCGATGCGGCTTTTGGTGCCGTAACCGTCACGCTCGTTGACCGCCGCGGCGACGGAAAAGGCGTTTTCCTCGCCCTTCAGAATTTCCAGCGAGCGGGCAAGCAGCGCTTCGTCTAAGTGCTCCGTCCGGCAAAACGGCGGGAACTGCCCGCCTTTGCCGCGGCAGGGGGCGCTGCCGCAGTCGATGCAGGAGCGATTTTTCTCGTCCATGACGCTCTATGCCTCACTTCGCAGCGCGGCGCTCTTCCAGCGCGGCGCACACCTCGGCGTATTTGTCCTCGTCGAGAATGTAGTGCTTTTTATAGATCACATAGCTCGCGTACATGAGCACAAACGGCAGCACCGTCATGCACAGCAGCAGCCCGCGGGACTGTCCCGGCTGGATGGAGGAGATGATGCCGTCGATCTGCGCGAGCTTGGCAGACTCGGTGATCTCGCCGAGGGAGGCCGCGCGCTCGAGCGCGGAGATCTGGTTCGTATACCCCGTGACGCCGAAGATGAGATAGGTAGCGGACGTGACCGCCACAACGATGGCGGAGGCAAGCTTTGTGAAGAACGGGCGGAGGGAGGTGATGATCGCCTCGTCGCGCTCGCCGCGGAGGTATTCGTTGTACTCCACGGTGTTGATGAGCGAGATCATCATAATGAGATAGAAGCCGTACTGGCCGAGGTTTGCGACCATGTAGCCCGCGGTGAGCAGCCAGAACTTCACCATGCCGCCGGAGAGTGCCAGTCCGGAAACGATCATAACGGCATAGCCGATAACCGAGAGCAGCATGAGCTTATCCATCATCTGCTTACGGCGGAAGCGCTTGGCCAGCATGGGGTAGAAAATCATGAGAAGCGCCGTTGCGGCGAGGCCGACGGTGTTGAAGAGCGAGTAGAGCCCGCCCTCGTAGCCGAAGGCAAAGTACACATACGTGGAACCGAGGCCGCCCATGACAACGTCGTTACCGATCTGCTGAAGGAGGAAAACGAGCGAGATCCAGAGAATCTGGGGGTTGCCGGTGATGGTGTTCCAGATTTTCTTGAAGCTGACAGGCGGGACTTCCTTCGTGTCATAGTCCCGGCGCTCGCGCACGCCGAAGATCGTGGCACAGAGGAAGAGCGGCGCCAAAATGCAAATTACAAGCGCAACGCGGCCATAGGCCGTCGCAGTACTGCCGCCGAGCGTGCCGCTGCCGGTGGTGAGCATGGGGATGAGGATGGAGGCGATAACGCCGCCGATGCCGGCAAAGAGGTTCGTCCGGGATGTGAGCGAGTCGCGCACGTGCGCATCGGAGCTCAGCGCCGACACCATGCCCCAGTAGGAGATGTCGTGCATCGTGTAGGTGATCGAATAGAGGAAGTAGATCACGCCGAAAAAGGCGATGAAGCTCCAGCCCTGCAGGCTCGTGTTGAACGCAAGATACACGACCACGGACGTGGAGAGGATGCCGATCACGAGCCACGGCTTGAACTTACCGTAGCGCGAGCGGGTGCGCTCGATGATGTTGCCCATGACGGGGTCGTTGAGCGCGTCGAACACGCGCGCAC
>CAVIVK010000223.1:0-463 GCA_963645975.1 Bifidobacteriaceae bacterium
GGTGACGACGGTGAGCCGCCCTTTCGGGATGTCTACCTCCAAGGGCTTGACCGTATGAATGAAATTTGTGGAAAGATGAATGGTGCCGTTTGCAAAGAGTTCTTCTTTTGCGGCGCAGCTTTTCCGCCTTGTTTCGGCTTTGCCGGAGAGAAACGGCCCAATTTGCGAAGCCGGGTTTTCCGCAATGGTGGGAATGGTTCCCTCGGCGATCACATGGCCGCCCTTTGCGCCCGCCTCCGGCCCCATTTCCACGATCCAGTCGGCTTCCTTCAAAATCTGCGTGTCGTGATCGACCAGAATGACAGAGTTGCCGTCGGCCACCAAATCGTGCATCACATCGGTCAGCCCCACAATGTTGGAGGGATGCAGACCGATGGAGGGCTCATCGAGCACATAGAGAACCCCCGTTGTGCGGTTGCGGACGGCACGGGCGAGCTGCATCCGCTGCCGCTCGCCGGTGGAG
>CAVIVK010000223.1:509-4159 GCA_963645975.1 Bifidobacteriaceae bacterium
GCGTAGAGGCCGAGCGGTCAAGCGTCAGATAGCCCAGCCCCAGATCCATCAGCCGCTTGGCCGTGCTGAGAAAGGCTTCGCAGATGCTCTCGGCCATCGGGTGCATTTCCTCCGGCAAGCTGCCGGGAATACCCTGCACCCAAGAGACCAGTTCGGATAGCGTCATGGTGCAGGCTTCATCCAGAGAAATGCCCCGCAGCTTCGGTGCGCGGGCGGCGGCAGACAGGCGTGTGCCGTGGCACTCCGGGCAAATATCCTCTTTCAGAAACTTTTCTACGCGTTTCATGCCCTTTTCGTCCTTAACCTTGGCAAGGGCATTTTCCACGGTATAGACGGCGTTATAATAGGTGAAGTCCAGCTCCGCAAAGTCATTGGAACCGGATTTTTTCGCATGGTAAAGAATATGCTTTTTCTCGGCGGGGCCGTGGTAGACGATCTCCTTTTCGCGCTCGGACAGATCGCGGAACGGCACATCGGTGCGCACGCCCATGGCGCGGCACACATCCGTCATCAGCGACCACATCAGGCTGTTCCACGGAGCAACCGCGCCCTCGTCAATGCTGAGGGAGTCGTCCGGCACAAGGCTTTGCATATCCACGGTTCGGACGCTGCCCGTGCCGCCGCATTTCTGGCAGGCACCCTGCGAATTGAATGCCAGCTCCTCGGCGGACGGCGCATAAAAATGCGCGCCGCACTCCGGACAGATCAGCTCTTTCCCGGCGGCAACCAGCAGCGACGGCGCGAGATAATGCCCGTTCGGGCAGCGGTGGCTGGCAAGACGGGAATACATCAGCCGGAGACTATTTAATAGTTCCGTTCCCGTGCCGAACGTACTGCGGATGCCCGGCACGCCGGGACGCTGGTGAAGTGCCAGCGCGGCGGGGACATACAGCACTTCGTCCACGCAGGCCTTGGATGCCTGCGTCATGCGGCGGCGGGTATAAGTGGAAAGGGCTTCGAGGTAGCGGCGCGAGCCCTCGGCGTACAATACGCCGAGCGCCAGCGAGGACTTACCGGAGCCGGATACGCCCGCAATGCCGACGATTTTCCCCAGCGGGATATCGACATCTATATTTTTGAGGTTGTGGACTTTTGCTCCACGGATCAGCATTTTATCAATCATCGTTTTACTCCAAATCCTTGCTTCGTCATAGGGAAATGCGGATTGCCTCAGCCTGCCGTCCGCGACTGGATCTCCACCGTCCGCCCACCGAGATTTTCGTAAACGCGGTGCGAAACGGAGAGAACGGTGCGCCCCTCGGAGGCGCGGCGCAGCGCTTCGAGCACGCGCGCTTCGGTCTCCGCGTCGAGATTCGCGGTGATCTCGTCCAGAAGAAGCACGGCGGGGTCTGCCGCCGCGGCGCGGGCGATGGAGAGAAGCTGCCATTCGCCCTGCGAGAACATGCCGGGCGTACACACCGTGGCATAGCCCTCCGGCAGCGAGGCGATGGCCGTGTCGATTCCGGAGAGCCGGGCGGCTTTTCGTGCCATGTCCTCCGTGATGCGCGCATCGCCGAGCGTGATCTGATCGAGTACGGTGCCCGGCACCCGGGAGAAATGCTGCTCCACGCAGCCGATGCACGCGCGCCGCTCCCGGTCGGTAATGGCGGAGACGTCCACACCGCCGATGGTGATGCTGCCGCTCTCCGGCGGATAGAGACCGAGCAGGAGCTTGAAGACGGTGCTCTTTCCCGAGCCCGTCCGGCCGACGAGTGTTATCTGCTCGCCCTGCTTCACGGTCATGGAGAAGTCCGTCAGTACCGGTTTTTCCCCGTAGCCGAACGTTACGTGGGAGAGAACGACATCGCCCCGTGCGGCTTTTTTCTGCTCTTCGGCAATGGCGCGCTCCGGCTGGGCGAGAAAAGCGTCGATGCGCTTCACGCCTGCCATGGCCGACTGGATGGTCTGAATTTCCATGCCGAGGCTTTCGATCGGGGCAAAAATGCGGGAGATGTAGCTGATGACGGTGACGGACGTGCCGACCGACATGCCGAACAGCGTCAGGATTTCCGCATTGCCGGAGGCGGAGAGCAGCATGACGACGCCGACAACAGCGGCGTTCAAAAGCAGCACAACCGGCGAATAGATGGCGTCATAAAAGTTTGTCCGCTCCATGGCGGCGTAGCTCTCGCCGATGCGCCGGTCGTACCGGCGCTCCATGTAGCGCTCCAGCCCGAGCGCGCGGATCGTGCGGATGTTGTGCAGCGTTTCCGGCACCTGCCCGGAAACGGCGGCAACGGCGCGGCGGTTATCAAGCTGCGCTGCGAGCATTCGCTTCTGCACATGGCGCGTGAACACGGCAAACAGCGGCAGCACGAGCAGCAAGATGAGCGCAAGACCGGTGTTTTTTACCGCGATGACGGCCAGAATCGAAATGATGCGGCAGGCATCCGCCACCATGCTGATGATGCCGGAGGTGAAAAGCGCTTCCACGGTGTCCACATCCCCGGAAAAGCGCGCGGCGACTTCGCCGGGGTTTTGCCCTACAAGCGTGCCGGCGCTCAAAAGCGTCAGCTTCCGGGACATTTCCGAGCGCAGCGCGTGGGTCATCTTCTGGCCGAAGAGCACGAGAAGGCTCTCCTGCGCGCTGGAGAGAATGCCCTCCAGCGCGAGACAGCCGAAATAGAGCAGCACCGCGAGCGCGGTGAGGGAAAGACCGCCGGTCAGCCGGTCGACGGCGCGCCCGAGCAGCAGCGGCGGGATGAGCGATGCGCCCACGCTCGCCGCCACGCAGAGAAGCGTGCCAACGGTGAGAAGCGGCTGCGCCGCGGCGGCATCGCGGATCGCGGCGAACACGCCGTTATTCTTTTGCTTCTTCATGCTTGGTCCCTCCTGTCTGGCTCTCAAAGAGCTGGCAGTACACCGGAACGGACGCCATCAGCTCATCGTGCGTGCCGACGGTCGTTTTCCCGTCGTCCATGAAGATCACCTGCCGCATCTGCGGGAAGTGGTACAGCCGGTGCGAGATTAAAAATACGACCTTATCCTTCGCATATTCCTGCAGTTTTGCGGTCGAGCGCGGAGAACGGATCGTCCAGCACGAGAACGGGGCGCGCATGCGCGAGCGTTCTCGCGAGCGCGAGCCGCTGCGCCTGTCCGCCGGAGAGGCGCGTGCCGCTGCTGCCGATCACGGTGTCGAGTCCGTTTTCCATGGCGAGCACTTCGTCCCGGAGCGCGACGGCGGAAAGATAGGGCAGCGCGTCCTGGTCACTACCGCAGAGAACGTTATTTCGTACTGTGTCGGCGCTGAGCTCCGGATCATGGCCGAGATACCCGACCGTCGCGGCGATCTGCCGCGGCGTGAGCGCGGAAAACTCCGTCGAGCCGAACCTTGCCGAGCCGCCGTAGGGCGCTTCGCAGAGGAACACACGCCCGAACGTGGATTTGCCGCAGGCGACAGGGCCGGTGACGCCGATGATGTCGCCGGGGTGCGCCGTGATGTTCAGGCCGGAGAAGATCGGATCATCTCCGTAAGCGAAGGAGAGATCGTTGAGCGTCACATCTTCGGCGGCTGGAACGGCGAGCTCTTCGAGCGCCTCCGGCTCTTTCATCAGGGGCTTGATGCGCTTCCAGGACACCTCCGCTTTCTGCACGGAGTTAAAAAGCTTTGCAACTTTGGAGGATTTGACGGTGAGCTTCGTAAAGCAGGA
>CAVIVK010000224.1:0-7516 GCA_963645975.1 Bifidobacteriaceae bacterium
TCGCTGCGCTGCGCACACTCGCCGGGAGCGGGCTGAGCGTGCAGGCGGTCGAGACACTGGAGGCCGCGCAGCGGCTGGAGGAACTGACGTTCCCGGAGCGGGACGATCTCGGCGCGGCGCTCTGCGAGGGCTTCGCCGCGGCATGGGCGCAGGGAGACGCGGGCAGCTATCCTGCGCAGCTGCGCGAGGCATGGAACGCCGCAGCGTATCTCGCGGACGGCTCCTGCGCGGAGGTTGTGCGCGAGGAGCTTTTGGAAAATGAGCGCACCGCGCTCCTGACGGTTGCGCCCGAACCGGCCAAAGAGCCGGAGCCTACGCCGGAAGCAACGCCGGAGCCGACAGAGGAGCCGGCAAAGGAAGACGCCTCAGTCTCGCCTGCGGCGAGCCAGCTCTCCTGATAGGGGAACCAAGGTAGTCGTCCGCAAACCTTCTTGCCTCCCCTACCAGGGGAGGCGGCAAAAGCACTGCTTTTGGAGGTTTTGATAATTTAAGAAAAGGTGCCGGCGGGGCATGTCCCCGCCGGCATCTTTTGCTAAGTATTTCCGCTTCTTTCTCCGTACTGTATAATAGACCGGTCAAAAGAGAAAACGAGGTGAAGTCCTTGACAGACGAAAAGATCGCCGCGGCGCTCGCCGCGCGCTCGGAGCGCGCCATTGCCGACGTGATCGCGCGCTATTCCCGGCATCTCTATGCCGTGGCCGCTGCCGCCCTTCGCGGTATTGGCGCCGAGCAGGACGCCGAAGAGGCCGCGGCCGATGCGTTCGTATATTTGTGGGAGCATCCGGAGAAGTTTGATCCCCGCCGCGGTTCGCTCAAGACGTGGCTTTCGGTCGTGGCGCGCTCACGCGCTCTCGACCGCGCCCGGGAGCTTATGCGCTGCCGCGCCGTATCGCTCGAGGAGATTGAGCTCGCCGATCCGCTGGGCGTGCCGGAGACGCTGCTCGCCGGGGAACGGCGGGCAGCTCTCCAAGCGGCGGTGGATGCGCTCGGAGAGCCGGATCGGGAGATATTGCTCCGGCGGTACTATTTCGGGCAGAAGCCGCGCGAGATCGCCGCGGCGCTCGGCCTGGACAAAAAGCAGGTGAACAACCGCCTGTATCAGACAAAGCGGCGGCTGCGCGCGAGCGTGTCCGGCGCGGAAGGAGAGTAATATGCGCTCATTCAGCGAGGAAAATTACCGAAATATCCAAAGTTTATTTACCGAAAAGACCGGCGTGCCGCTCCGAAAACGGCGCGCGGCACGTATCGTTCCGTTCGCGCTGGCTGCCGCGGCAATCGCGGCGATCCTCACCGTGACGGCGCTCGCCGCCGATCTCTTCTCGCCGCTCGCGGGGGACGATCTTGCGCTCGGCGCGGTGTACGAGGGGGACGGTATCGTGTCGGTGCAGGTGGAAAACCGCTCGGACAAGGAGCTCAAATTCCAGGAGCAGGTGCGCCTTCTGCGCTGGGAAACCGGCGAGGAGATTGCGCCGAAGAGCGCTGCCGTGCGCTTTACGAATACGGTGTTCGCGCCGCATGCCGAGGGCGTGATGACGCTCGATCTCTCGGATGCCTACGATCTCTCGGCGCTGGACGAAGGGCTTGCGCAGGGCGGGTACTATCTCGTTTTGACGAACGCGAATTTCGTGTTTGGGCAGGACTGGATGTGCTTCATCCATGCCGCCGCGCCGGAGGAGACCGGCGAGACGGCGGAAGCCGCACCGGAGGAAACGCCGGAACCCGCCGCACCGGCAGCCCCCGCGGAGACAGATGCGGAGCTTGCCTCCCGCGTGGAGGAAACGCTGCGGCCATACTTTGCAATGTCCGGCGATGTTGCGCAGCGCCGCGCCCACAACGCGGAGTACTATGCCGCGTGCGCCGAGCTTCTTGCGCCGCTGGGCGAGCGCGTGGCGCGTGCTGCCCCGTCCGATCTTGTGATCGGCGATGCGGAGGAGGGCGTTATCTTCGATAGCGCCGCGCCGGCGGACGCGCAGCATCTTCTGACGGGCGAGAACTATGCGACGCTCGATGCCTACGGCCTGCCGGTGGGCGGCGCGCCGGGCGAGGAAGCGCTCGTCCTCTCCGCACTCGTGGCGCAGCGCGCGGGGGATATGGATGGCGGCGCGCCCATCCCGGTCGTATATCTGTTCACGTATTTCCGGGAGGATGTCGAAAACGCGGACTATCTCTTCGTCCACGGCCAGCTCGTGCCGCTCGCGGAGATCGAAGACCGGCGTGTGTACGAGGATGAACGGTATGTCTGCTACGAGCTCTCGGCATACTTCTATACAGACGTGCAGACCCACGCGGAAACGCTCTGCGCCGAGCGCGGCGACGTATGCTGGGATGATGCCGCGCGGCGGCGCGTGCAGAATATCTATGATTACTATACGAATGCCGAAACGCTCGTCAAGCTCATAGAGCATCTCGGCGCATAACCGAAAAAGCACGAACCGCCGGAGGGAAATTCCCTCCGGCGGTTTTTGCGGAATAATCAGGTGTCTTCGTCCTCCAGCGCCGCCCACGCACGCATGAGCGCGCGCTTTGTCCCGGCGATGACGGCGTCCTCGTCCTCGCCCGGCTGAGGCGTGACCTCCATGGAGAGGATGTACGGCGCATCCGGGCGGAAGAAGCCCTCGCGCCGCAGCACGCGCAGAAACTCGGTCAGCTCCGCGGTACCGTTCACGCTGTTCGGAAAGCCGAAGCGCGGGTGCTTGTCGCCGTAAGACGGCGCGCCCGGCGTCATCACGGCGTTGCCGTAATGGAAATGCGTCGCGTAGGGCGCGAGCGTCCGAACGGCGTACTCGATGCTCTCGTGGCAGATCGGGATGTGCGAAAGGTCAACGAGGAGACCGAAGTTATCATAGCTTTTCCGCACCTCCGCGGCAAAGCGCGCGGCGAGCGGCGCAGGGCCGATCAGAACGGCTTTGTCCACGTCGTAGTCAAAAACCTCCAGCTCCACGCACATGCCCTTTTCCTGCGCCGCGGCGCAGAGCGCGCCCACGGTTTTCAAAAGCTGCGTGAAGGCAATGTCCTTCGTCTCCTCCTGCCACTTGCCCGCGAGCAGGGCAAAGCCCTCCGCGCCGAGCGCTTCCGCCTCGTCGAGCAGGGCGAGCAGCGCGGCCTCCGCTGCGGCTCGCTCGGTCTCGTCCACCGCATTCGGATTGATGCCGCCGGCGAGCTGGTGCGGCTGCGCGGCAAAGCACACGCCGAGCCCAGACTGCGCGAGCAGCGCCGCCGCGGAGGCGTCGTCCGCGCCGTAGCCCTTCGTTTCGATCACATTGAAAAACTCGTCGCGGACGATCTTTCGCAGACCCTCCATCGGCGCGGTTTTCGGATAGCTCATCCATTGCAGCGTTCCGAGCCGGAAGTAGTTTTGGATCGGTTGTTTCATATCGGTTCCTCCGTGAAATGAATTACAAACTCAAAGACGTGTTGCGCATCAAAAGCGCGTCGGCGATGGACTCTTCCTGCGCCTGCTCCGAGTAATGGTTTTTCAGCGCGTTATATATGGCGCGGTGCGTCATGGTGCGTACTGTCAAAGAATACTCGTCGACAATCGGAAATTCAACAAAAAGATACCAGCGGTACCGGAACAGCTTGGAGCGGTAGAGCTCGTAGGCCGCGTTGAAAAACGGGTTCTGCGCGCTGTGCACGATGAGCGTGTGGAAGCGATCCTCGTTGAGCGGATAAATGACCTGGCTCTTGTCACCACGCTCCATATCGATCAAAATATCCTTGAGCTGTGCGAGCGCCTCGGCGGAGATAAGCTTTGCGGCGTGGTAAGCGGCGCGCCCCTCCACGGCGGCGCGAAACTCGGCAATCTGATAGTATTCGCTGCGCTTGAGCGGCGAGACCGTGGCGGCCTTGCTGTAGCCCAGCGTTGCGAGACCTTCGGTTTCCAGCCGGTGGATCGCCGCGCGCACCGGCGTGCGGCTGACCTTCAACTCGGCGGACAGGCGGGATTCGTTCAGCTGCGTTCCGGGCAGCAGCTGCATCTGGATGATGTTTTCCCGGAGATATTCATAGACAAGGTCTGAGACGGATGCGAACGAACTTTGCGATTTTTGGAAAAATTCCTCTCTGGTCATGCCGCGATTCTCCTTTTCTGTCCTTGCTTTTTTCGTTTTTTCCCGGTTTCCGCCGCGGAAAGTACTTTTTTCGGAACAATTTTTTGCAAAAGAACGCCGATTTTGTTCGGAAGAAAAAACAATTGATTGTGCAAAACGAATAAATTATTTATTTTTTGACACGTTTCTTTGTGTAATATAATATATCCATGTAATCAATCCGTCAAGTACTAACGGCGGAAAATGGGGAGTGATCAGTTATTATGATGAAAGCGGTAATTGTTGACGGGAAGTACTTCAAGCACGACATGAAGTACGAAAGAGAAACTCTCGCGGCGCACGGCATCGAGCTCGTCGTCACGCAGGTGAATAACGACGAGGAGTATATCGAGGCCTGCAAGGACGCGGACGCGGTGCTCATCTGCTATGCGGACACCAACCGGAACGTGATCTCGCATCTGAAAAAGGCAAAGATTCTGATCCGCTACGGCGTCGGCTTTGAGGTGATCGACGTGAAGGCCGCCACGGATTACGGCATCGCGGCGTGCAACGTCCCGCACTACTGCACCGAGGAGGTCGCCGTGCAGGCGGTCGCGCTGTTTATGGCGTGCCTGCGCCAGACGACGCTCAACAACAAAATGGTGCATCAGGGCGAGTGGCTGCACAAGAAAAACTGGCCGTACAGGCGCCTCTCCAATCTTACGATCGGCGTGATCGGCTTCGGAAAGATCAGCAAGCAGATCTGCAAATACCTCAGCGTATTCGGCTGCAAGCTCATGGCATACGATCCGTTTTTGGACGACGCCGTGTTTGCCGAAAACGGCGTGATCCGCGCGACGAAGGAGGAGCTTTGCTCCACGTGCGATGCGATCATCGTCCAGCTCCCGCTCAACGAGGGTACGTTCCACATTCTCGATAAGGCCGAGTTTGACCTTATGAAGAAAGGCGTGTACATCGTGAACACCGGGCGCGGCGGTCTCGTCAACACCGAAGCGCTCTGCGACGCGATCGACAACGGCACCGTTGCCGCCGCCGGCCTCGACGTCGTGGAGGGCGAGCCGCTCACCGATCCGAACGCGCGCATTTTGCAGTATGACTGCGTGACCATCTGCCCGCACCACGGCGCGCAGAGCGACGCGGCCGGCGTGGATCTTATTCTACAGGTCATCGACACGGTTATCAAGGTTCTTGAGGGGGATCTTCCGTACAACGTTCTCAACCGAGCCGAGCTTCTCGCAAAAAAGGGAGAATAAAAGAAATACGAATTGGAGGAAAAACAAGTGGATAACACCAAAAGCGCAAGAAAGCCCAGCGCATTCAACATGGCGGCAATCTCTCTCGGCGCGGTCATGTTCAGCAGCTACGTTGGCCCCGGCTTCGCGTCCGGCACGCAGACCGTCCAGTACTTCCTCACCAAAGGCTGGATCGGCGTTTTCCTCGGCGTTATCGTTTGCGGCATTTTGTCGTTCATTGTGGAAACCATCGGCACCGAATGGGTTCGCATCAAGCGTCCCGAGCATTACCGGCAGAATTCCGACTTCCTGTACCGGAACAAGGTGGTTCGTTTGATCCTCGGTACATTTAAGGACGTTCTCTCTGTTTTCACGCCGATCATGTCCGTGGCCGCGCAGGTCTCCGCCGTTTCGCTTCTCCTCAACAGCCTCTGGGGTGTGCCGGAGAAGGTCGGCGCTTACGGCTACTGCGTCGTTGTTCTCATCATGGCGCTCTTCGGCGCGAAGATCCTTCGCCTGACCGGCACGGGTCTGACGATCGCGATCCTCGGCGTTACGCTCTATATCGCTGTTACCGGCATCCCGAACGCCTGGGGCGGCATGAAGGCGTTCCTCGCCCTTCGCCAGAGCCCGGCGGAATACGGCTTCTCCACGCTGAACGCCTGGTACATCATGATCATCTTCATGGGCAACTTCCTCTGCGGCAGCGACGCCTGCGTCTCCGCAAGCCGCGGCGTTATCCTCACGCGCAAGGACGTTCTGCTCAAGGCCGGCACCAACGCAATCCTCTGCGTTCTCTCCACGCTGGTTTACACCATCGTGTTCGCCGCGGGCATGCCTGGCATCACGAAGGAAGCGCTTCCCACGCTGTGGGCGCTCCAGAACATCTGCGGCGGCCCGAAGGGCGCGCAGGTTTTGTACGCCATTCTCGCCATCGCCGCCATGCTCTCCACCGGCATCGCCGTCACGTTCGGCGTGGCTGACCGCTGGGTGAAGCCGCTCGGCAAGCTCATCCCGAAGAGCAGCCCCATCGTCCGTAAGGCCATCGTGGCCGTGATCATTCTGGCCATCTGCCTCTGGGGCTCCAAGTTCGGCATCATCGCCATCATTTATTACGGCTTCGTGTACATGGGCAAGGTCTCCTGGCCGATCCTTGTACTGCTGCCGACGATCATCATCCCCATCCGCATCGCGAAGGACCGCAAGGCCGGCCTTCTCGACGAGGACGGCATCTACCGCGACGCCGCGACGCTCGAACAGGTCGCCGCCGAACAGGTCGGCTGACACGTTCCACCGCTTGACCCGACGCGGGCGGCATCCCCGCCCGCAGAAAAAAGGAGGATTACTCGATGCTCAAATACGAAACTCCCGCCGCGTTCGAAGAGCTGAAAAAGTTCGATACGCCCACCGTTACGAATGCCGTCGGTTCCTACCCGAACGACGACAAGTGCCTGCATCTTTACGATGCCTGGAAGGGTAAATGGTACGCCGACCAGACGCTCAAATGCATGTACCCGGAGCTTGGCCGCCGCGTTGGCCACGTTGTCACCGCCGTGTACCGCCCGGTGAACCACGATACGAAGAACAAGTACAATCTCTACCATCTTCTCTGCGCCATCGAAAAGTCTCCGAAGCCGGTCATCCTTGCCATCAAGCAGGACTTCCCCCCGGAGATGAAGGATAAGAACGGCCTCGCCGGCGGCATGATGATGTCCTCGTTCCGTGCGCTGGGCGTGGAGGGCGTTTTGTCCGATGGCCCGTCCCGTGATCTGGACGAGGTGCGCGAGTTTGATATCCAGTACATGCTCACCGGCGTCACCGCCGGCCACGGCGATATGGAGATCGGCGAGATCAACGTGCCGGTCAACATCTGCGGCATGGATCTCATGCCCGGCGACATTGTCCACATGGACGAAAACGGCGCCTGCAAATTCCCTGCGGAGTATACCGAGCAGGTGCTTGACGGCTGCCGGAAGTTCCGCGAATCGGAGGGCGACAAGCAGAAGAGAATTCTCGAAGCGTCCACCGCGCTGGAGGTCATTCAGATTCTGATCGGCTCGGCTTACGGAAACGAGTAAACCTTACATAGCCACAACCGGGCGTTTTCCGGCACAGCCCGGAAAACGCCCGGTTTTTCCAACAAAAAATTTTGGATAAGGAGAAATACCATGATTTCCTTTGACTTTTATTCACCGACGTACTTTGCCTTCGGCAAGGGACGGGAAAGCGAAGCCC
>CAVIVK010000225.1:0-4217 GCA_963645975.1 Bifidobacteriaceae bacterium
GCGGTATGCTTACGTCGTACCGAAGGGTTAATGATTTGAAAAAAAGGAGAATGCAATTATGAAAGCAAAGAGAATTATCACGCTGGCCGTTGCGGCCGTACTGACGCTTGCGCTGCTCGCCGGCTGCGGCGCTGCCGCCCCGGCGGCCGATCCCACCGCGGCTCCCGCCACGGACGCCCCGGCGACCGAGGCTCCTGCGAGCGAAGCGCCCGCCGCCCTTTCCGGCAGCGTGTCTACGAACGGCTCCACCTCGATGGAGAAGGTCGTCAACATCCTCGCCGAGCAGTTCATGCTTGACAACCCCGGCGTCAGCGTTACGTATGATCCCACCGGCTCCGGCACGGGCATTGAGTCCGTCCGCACCGGCAGCTGCGACATCGGCCTTGCCTCCCGTGCGCTCAAGACGAGCGAGACCGGCCTCACCGGTACGGTTGTTGCGCTCGACGGCATCGCGATCATCGTCAACAAGGACTGCCCCGTCGAAGACCTGACCGTTGAGCAGATTGCGGCCATCTTCAAGGGCGAAATCAAGAACTGGAACGAGCTTGGCGGCGAAGATCTCGCGATTTCCTGCGTCGGCCGTGAAGCCGGCAGCGGCACGCGCGACGGCTTCGAGTCCGTCACCGGCACGAGCGATGCGTGCGTCCTTGCGCAGGAGCTGACCTCCACCGGCGCTGTGATCTCTGCCGTGGCGGCGAACCCCAACGCCATCGGCTACGCATCTCTCTCCGCGGTCGAAGGCCAGGACGGCATCAAGGCTCTGAAGGTGAACGGCGTTGACTGCTCCGAGGAGAACGTTCTGAACGGCAGCTACACCGTGCAGCGCCCCTTCGTTCTGGTGACCCGCGAGGGCGAGACTCTCTCCCCGGCGGCACAGGCGTTCTTTGATTACGCCACGAGCACCGCGGCGAACGACCTCATCCGCCAGGCCGGCGCTGTCCCCGTGGCGAAGTAAACCACCAACAAAAACCGCATAGCCAAAAGCTCTCCGGAAACCCGGAGAGCCTTTTGGCTTTTTAAAAACGAAAGGAAACGGTATGAACAAACGCATTTTAACGGTGCAGGACGTCTCCTGCGTGGGGCAATGCTCGCTCACCGTGGCGCTGCCGGTTTTGTCGGCGTGCGGCGTGGAAACGGCGGTGCTGCCCTCGGCGGTGCTCTCTACGCACACCGGAGGCGGCTTCACGGGCTACACGTTCCGCGATCTGACGGCGGACATGCCTGCCATTGCGCGCCATTGGCAGAGCGAGGGGCTTTTCTTTGATGCGGTATATACCGGCTATCTCGGCAGCGGCGAGCAGATTGCCCACGTCCGGCACATTATGGACACGCTGCTTGTGCCGGGCGGCGCGCGCATCGTTGACCCCGCCATGGCCGATAACGGAAAGCTCTATGCGGGCTTCGATGCTGCGTTTGTGGAGAAGATGAAGGAACTGGCATTTTCTGCGGACATCCTGCTTCCCAACATCACGGAAGCGGCGCTGCTCACCGGCATGGAGTACCGCCGGGAGTACGATGAGGCGTACATTCAAAAGCTCACCGATGCGCTGCACGAAAAGGGCGCCGGCACGGTCGTGCTCACCGGCGTGAGCTACGAGCCGGAATCGACCGGCGTTGTGGTGAGCGGCCGAGAGTTTTCCGGCTACTACCGGCACGCGCGCCTTGCGCGAACCTGCCACGGCACGGGGGATCTCTTCGCCTCGGCGTTCACGGGGCTTTTGTGCCGCGGGTATGAGCCGTTTCCGGCGGCGGAGGCCGCGGCGGAGTTTGTCCTTGCGTGCATCCGGCACACCGAGCCGGAGCATTGGTACGGCGTGCGGTTTGAGCCGGTGCTCTATACGCTCGCGGCGAAGGCTGCGGGGGTCGATTTACCGGAATAACCTTGCCGCCCACCGCCGTGCGTGTTATACTAAGGTAAGAATGCCTCCGGTTTTGGCCGGAGAAAGGGGATAACGCTATGATCCTTTATTTTACCGGTACAGGAAACAGCGAATACGCCGCAAAGAAGCTTGCCGCCGCGCTCGGCGAGGAGGCAATGCCGCTCATGGAGCGCATCCGCTCCGGTGTTGCCTCGCCGCTGGAGTCGGAGACGCCGTGGATCGTGTGTACGCCGACGTATGCCTGGCAGATCCCGCACATTGTGCGCGACCATCTGCGCACAACGCTCCTGCGCGGCAGCAAAGAGATCTATTTCGTTATGACCTGCGGCGGCGAGATCGGCGAGGCGGGGAAGTATGCCGCCGAGCTTTGCGAGGAGAAGCGTCTTGCATATCGCGGCTGTGCCCAGGTCGTTATGCCGGAAAACTACATTGCGATGTTTGATGCACCGGACGAGGCCGAGGCGCGTAAAATCGTTGCCGCGGCAGACCCCGTACTCGACCGTCTGGCGCAGCTCATCCGCGAGAGAAAGCCGTTTCCGGCGGCAAAGGTAGGCGCTGCCGATAAGATCAAGAGCGGCATCGTGAATAAGACGTTCTATCCGCTTTTTGTCCATGCCAAGCAGTTCACCGTGAGCGCGGACTGCATCGGCTGCGGCCTGTGCGCAAAGCTTTGCCCGATGCGTGCCATTACGCTGCGCGATGGCCGCCCGGTGTGGGAGGACAACTGCACCCATTGCATGGCGTGCATCACCCATTGCCCCACGGAGGCGATCGAATACGGCAAGAAGAGCCTCGGCAAGCCGCGCTACCGCTGCCCGGTGAAGCTGGAAGCTCCGTGCAGAATAAGGGAGCAGCCGGACTCGGGACGAATCAAGGTACGATGAACGGCACAGAACAAGCCATCCGTGCCGCGTTTATCACGCTCTACTGTCGGCGGCCTTTCGATAGGATGTCCGTCAAGGAGCTGTGCGTACAGACCCCTGTGGCGCGGACGACATTTTACGGATACTATGATAACCTCGGCACGCTGAAAGCGAAGATCGAGGATGAACTGATCGGCGGAATTCTGGAGATCGCACGGTATACTGCGGAAGACTCTTTTGCGGCGATGGATCTTCGTGTGTTTTTCTCCCGCACGCTGGACTATATCAAGTCCCATTGGCAGGAAAACTACGCCTTTCTGGTAGCTCAGCCCAACCTTGTGTATATTGCCAAGTGGAAGCAAGCCATCAAGTATCATTTTGAACTGCGCTTCCCGGAGAAAGCGGCAGTACCAAATCATGGGCTGATTATGGAAGTTATCGCCTCGTCGGTCATCGGTGCATATACCTATTGGATGGAGCACCCCGAAGAAGTGAATACGCAGCGTTTGGCGGACATCAGCGTGCAGATGCTGAGTGCTGTGGAACAAATCATCTGAAGGAGCTGCGGCAAAGCCGCGGCTCCTTCGCGCTTTAAAAGTCCGAACACTTTTGGAAAATGTGTCGTTCCACCGGCTTTTGTTCTTTTGTATGATGGAGACAAACAGAAGCAGGGGGCAATGTATTATGGCAGAGTTCAAAATACATGTATTTCATACCGGCGAGGTGTGCGTAGCGCCGGAGCTTCCCTTCGGCGGAGAGCATTGCAGCACTATCAAAGCCTCCGGGATCTTCGCCAAAAAGTCAGACCGGCTATGGCTGCCGATATCCGCCTATCTCATCGAGTGCAGCCGCGGCAGAATATTGTTCGACTGCGGCTGGCATCGGGATATGAGTCCTGACGGCGTCTTTGATAAGAAAGCGCAGATCCGGTCTCTCGGTTCGCTGCCGCTGTATTTGACCAATCAGGGGCGCCTCAAACAGGGCGCTGCCATTGACGAGCAGTTGGCAGCGCTGGGGATCCGCCCTGCCGATTTGGATCTGGTACTGCTTTCCCATCTGGATTGTGACCATGCCAACGGGCTGAAGCTGGTGGCGGACGCAAAGCAGATCCTGGTTTCCCGAGATGAACTGGCCTTTGCCGAGAACGGCACGCCGGTCAATCGTATCCGCTACAATGCGGCTTGGTGGAGCGGGACAAAAATGCAGACCTTCGACTGGAACGGCACGGAGGGGCCCGCGGGAAAGTCCTATGATGTATTTGGGGATGGAAATCTCGTCATGGTAAACATCCCCGGTCATTCCAAGGGGCTGTGCGCCCTGAAAATCTCCCGCGCAGACGGAAAGTTCGTTTTGCTGTTTTCCGACGGCGGCTATGCCGGAAAGTCGTGGGAGCAGCTTATCACCTCCGGTATTGCCGACGATAAGACGGCGCAGAAGAAGTCGCTTCAATGGATACGCGCCCAGAGCTTAGACG
>CAVIVK010000226.1:0-10297 GCA_963645975.1 Bifidobacteriaceae bacterium
CGATATTATTGAGTCCCAGTTCAAGGGCGCATATAATCCCAATCTCGGCGCGGCGCTCTCGCTCGTGCTGATGGTGATGGTGCTTGTGTGCATTGCGGTCATGAACCGCTTCTCGGACGGGGAGGAGGTCGCGACGATATGAAGACCTTTAACCGCGTTTTCACCGTACTCGTGTTCCTTTTCCTGTACATCCCGATGATCGTTCTGGCTGTGGCGTCTTTTAACGCCGGTACGGACATCGCCGTGTGGAAGGGCTTCACGTTTGCGCAGTATGGCGAGCTGTTCCGTGACGGCGTGCTGCTGCCGCTGCTGGCCAATTCCGTCATCGTTGCGGTGATCGCCTCGGTCGTGGCAACGGTGCTCGGCACCATGGCTGCCATCGGCATCCGCGCCATGTCCGGCCGGATGCGCCGCATCACCATGGCCGTGACGAATATCCCTCTTACAAACCCGGAGATCGTCACGGGCGTTTCGCTCGCGCTGCTCTTCGCGTTTGCCGGGCAGATGATGAAGCTCAACAATGTCCTGGGCTTTACAACGCTCCTCATTGCGCACATCACGTTCAATCTGCCGTATGTCATTTTGTCCGTGATGCCGAAGCTCGGCCAGCTCGATCCGAACCTGCTCGATGCTGCGCTCGATCTCGGCTGCACACCCGTGCAGGCGTTCTTCAAGGTCATCATCCATGAGATCATGCCGGGCATCCTCTCCGGCGCGCTCATGGCGTTCACGATGAGTCTGGACGACTTTGTCATTTCGTACTTTGTCTACGGCCCCAGCTTCGTTACGCTGCCGGTCGAGATCTACAACTATACGAAAAAGCCGCTTCAGCCGAAAATTTATGCGCTCTTCACGCTGCTCTTCCTTGCAATCCTCCTCGTGATGGTTGTGATGAACCTGCTGCAGGCCGGAGACGAGCGCCGCCGCCGTCAGGCGCGCGGTGTGTTCGGAAAGAAGGGGGCGAGCGCATGAAAAAGCGTGTGTTCTCTCTTGTGCTCGCGCTGCTCGTATGCGCTGTGCTGATCCCTGCGCCGGAGGCGCAGGCCGCGTCCAACACGATCAACGTCTACAACTGGGGCCAGTACATTTCCGATGGCTCGGACGGCTACATTGACATCAACGCCGCCTTCGAGGAGGCGACGGGCATTCATGTGAATTACATGACGTTCGACTCGAACGAAACGATGTACACCAAGCTGAAAACCGGCGGCTCTTCGTACGACGTCATCATCCCCTCCGACTATATGATCGGACGGCTGATCGACGAGGGACTTCTCCTGCCGCTGAACTTTGACAACATCCCGAACTATCAGTACATGGACGAGGCGTATAAAAATACCGCCTACGACCCCGATAACCTCTACTCCGTCCCCTATACCTGGGGCACCGTCGGCATTATTTATAACAGCGCTTACGTGGACGAAGAGGATGTCGGCAGCTGGGATCTTCTCTGGAACAGCAAGTATGCCGGGAAGATTTTGATGTTCGATAACCCGCGCGACGCTTTTGCTATCGCCGAGTCGATGCTCGGGTACTCTCTCAACACGCGCGACGAGGACGAGCTGCGCGCCGCAGCCTATAAGCTCATCGAGCAGAAGCCGCTCGTGCAGGCGTATGTCATGGATCAGATCTATGACAAAATGGAGCGCGGCGAGGCGTGGATCGCGCCGTACTATGCCGGCGACTATCTCATGATGGCCGAGGAAAATGAGGATCTTCGCTTCTGCTTCCCGGAAGAGGGCTTCAACTTCTTCATCGACGCGCTGTGCATCCCCACGTGCGCAACGAACAAGGAAGGCGCGGAGGCGTACATCAACTTCCTCTGCTCGCCGGAAGTGAACGGCGAAAATCTGGACTATCTCGGCTACTCCACGCCGGAGACGGCCGCCAAGGAGTACATGGATCCCGAGATGGCGGAATCCGATATCGCCTACCCGAGCGAGGAAACGCTCAGCCGCGGCGAAGCGTTCCTCTACCTTGATCAGGAGACGACCCATCTCATGGATTCTCTCTGGCTCGAGGTAAAGACCGAGGGCGAGACGGACTATACGCCCATCATCGGCATCAGCGTGACGGTACTGCTTGCCGCGGTATACCTTACCGCCCGCGGCGTGAGAGATCGCCGCCGCCGTGCCAACCGCTGCAAAAAGTGGAAAACCTGAAATAAGAAAATCGCGCCGGTGTCCCGGCGCGATTTTTGAACTCTCAAATCAAAATTTACGGAGAAATGTCCATGAAAATTGGGATCGTATGTGCTGCGGAAGCGGAGCTCGCCCCGTTTTTGCCGGAGCTCGAAGGCATCAAACTGTCGGAAAAGGCGATGCTGAAATTTTACGAAGGAAACATTGGCGGCACAGAGGTCGTGGCCGTGGTTTCCGGGGTCTGCAAAGTTAATGCGGCGATCGCCGCACAGATTTTGATCGACGGTTTCGGCGCAACTGCCGTTATCAATTCCGGTACTGCCGGGGGAATGGACGCGAAGCTCCGGATATATGATACCGTCGTAGCGACGGAGTGCTGTTACCATGATGTGACCGAGAATATCCTCACCGAATACCATCCCAGGATGAAAACCGTGTTTTTTAAAAGCTCTCCGTGGCTTTTGAGTTCTTGCCAAAATGCTGTGAAAAATCTGGGGCTTAGGAACGTATATTTCGGGCGGATGGTAACGGGTGAGGCGTTTATTACCGATGAAGGCCGCGAGAGGATCATGGAAAACTATGCGCCGCTGTCGGTCGATATGGAAACGGCGGGTATTGCCCATGTCTGCTATGTGAACGGTATCCCGTTTCTTTCGATCCGCTGCATCACCGATACGGCCGAGCACAGCGGAAACGAAACCTTCCATGCCAACTGTGCCAGAGCTTCGGAGATCGCGGCAAACCTGGTGATGGAGACCATCAAAGCGGTTTGTTGACGAATTGGCCATAAGAACAAACCAATGCACAGACCGCTGTGATGCCTTACACGAAAAGAAGCCCTCGCACCGGAGAGTTCCGGCGCGAGGGTTTCATAGTTCTATGGCGATATCGTCTTTGGGTATCTTCGTCCAGCTGAAGAGCGAGATGAGCTCCCAGGCGGAGATGGGCTCTCGCTTTTCCAGCAGCCCCGCGGCGTGGGCGAGCGCGCCAAGAAGCTCCGGCGCGGTATATTTTTCGCGCAGAATACCGAGATCGAGATCGCGGTCGCGCTTGGAGAGCCGCCGCCCATCCGGCGCGGTGAGCAGAGGAACATGATAGTATTTCGGCGGCGCGGCGCCGAGCAGACGGTAGAGATGGAGCTGCCGCGGCGTGGAGGAGAGAAGATCGCGCCCGCGCACGACCTGGGTTATACCGGCGTCAATGTCGTCCGCCACAACGGCGAGCTGATAGGCAAAAACGCCATCCGCGCGCCGGAGAATGAAATCCCCGCACTCGCGCGCGAGGTTTTCGGTGTAGGTACCGTAATGCCCGTCGGTGAAGGAAAAATCCTCGTCCGGCACGCGCAGCCGCCAGAGCGGGGCACGCTCCCGGGCCTTCGCCGCGCGCTCTTCTTCGGTGAGACCGCGGCAGGTGCCGGGGTAGATCGGGTGGCCGTCGCTCGCGTGCGGGGCGTTTGCGGCGTTTTTGAGATCGCCGCGCGTACACCAGCAGGGATAGACAAAGCCCTCAGAGCGCAGCCGGTCAAGAAGGCTTTCGTAATATTCGCTGCGCGTGCTCTGGTCTGGCTGCTCCGTATCCCACGTAAGACCGAGCCAGCGCAGATCGTCCTTGAGAATTTCGGCATGTTCTGCGCTGCACCGGAGCGTGTCCAGATCCTCGATGCGGAGCACAAGCTCCCCGCCCGCGGCGCGCACCGAAAGCCACGCGAGCAGCGCGGAGAAGACGTTGCCGAGATGCATCCGCCCGCTCGGCGTCGGGGCGAAGCGGCCGCGCTCGGCCATGAAAACGCCTCCTCAGATCGGCAGCGACAGACTCAGCGCCGCGAGCAGCGTGCCGACAAAATAGCTCGCGCTGTTGCAGCGCAGGATCCAGTTCGCGCCGTGCTTGAATTTGTGTACGGAGAGAATGTAGTCGGAGATCATCATCAGAAAAACGCCCGCGCCGAAGAGCTTCACGCCCGGGCTCGGACACACGGCGGCGAGCACCGCGCCGAGCGAGCCGTGCATCGAAACGCTGAAGAGATACGCGGGGAATATGCGCACGCTGCTGAAATCGATGAACTCCTTTTGGTACAAAAGCATCGTCGTTCCCCAAAAGAGGAGAAAGACGGCAACCGCAGGAAAGAGAATCCGAAGCGGAAGACGCTCGTACCGCATGAGCATGATTTCATAGAACAGCAGACAGAAGTTGCCGATGCTGAAGCAGATGCCGCCGCGGACAAAGTTCCAAAGGAGGAAAATGTCGCCGAGAAATGCAAAAAAGAGACCGATCGGCAAAATCATCCGCATGTTGAAGAGCGGCGAGTGCAGGAGATACGCCCCCACAGCGTATGCCTCAAAAAGCACGGCAAGCGCAATTTTATTTATGGCGCGGCGCTTGAAATTGCCGCTTGTCTCCGAAAAGAAGTAGAGACAAAGCACTGTTAGATATGCTATGATGAATACACATCGAAGATAGATCATAAAAACATCCTTCCCGTCAGAGCATTCGGCGGAGAAGCGGTGACTCAAATCCATCATACCATATCCCGAACAAAAAGGGAACGGAAACCTGACGGCGGAACGGAGGAAAATCGGCGTATGCGCGCATTGACGCTCACGGTGGACGAAACGTGGAACGGCAGCACGGTGAAGCACCTGCTGCGCTCCAAACTGCACATGGCCGAAGGGCTCATCGCCCGCGTCAAGCTGCGCGAAACGGGGATAGAGCGGAACGGCGAACGGGTGTTCACCAATGCAATCCTCCATACCGGCGACGTGCTGCGCGTGGAGATCGGCGACGAGGGCGCGGAAAACGCGGCGGAACCCATCGCCGCGCCGCTTGCCTTCGTTTACGAAGACGAGGACATCGCCGTGCTCAATAAGAGATCGGACATGGCGGTGCATGGCTCGACCGGAGGACAGGGCTGTACCGTGGCAAACGCGCTCGCCGCGCTTTGGGGGAGAGATACGGCATTTCACCCCGTGAGCCGGCTTGACCGCGGCACCTCGGGGCTGATGGTCATTGCAAAGAGCGCGTATGTCCACGATCTTCTGCGGCGGATGCTCCACACGTCCGCCTTTCGGCGGGAATATCTCGCGCTTGCGCGCGGCGAATTCCCGGACGATTCCGGCACGATTGACCTTCCCATCGGGCGGGACGAGGGCGCGCCGACGAAGCGCGCCGTCACGCCGGACGGACAACCGTCGCGCACAGAGTATGTGGTTTTGGAGCGGTTCCCCAGCGGCGTGCTGCTGCGCGTCCGCCCGCTCACGGGACGCACACACCAGATTCGCGTGCACATGGCGGCCATCGGCCACCCGCTCTTTGGCGATGCGCTCTACGGTGTGCCGGACGACGCGCTCTCCCGTCCGGCGCTCCACTCGGCTTTCCTCTCGCTGCGTCACCCTATCACCGGGGAGACGCTGGAGCTTACCGCGGCGCTGCCGGACGATTTTGAGAAAAAACTGACGGCGCTCCGCCGCCGGTAAATACGACAGCCCCCGCTTACCGGAAGCACCGGCAGCGGGGGCTGCTTGTTCACTATTATAGAAAACTCATGTCTTGAATATACCAAACATCATTCTGCCGCACCCAGAGCATTTCGTAATCGACGATGTTCTCACGGGTTTCGTGGCGGGTCGCCGTGGTGAAGTTCGCCTCACCCTGACAGAGGAAAGCGTCCTCGCCGAGCGGGACGTAGCCCCAGGATTTCACCTCGTTGAATGTGACCGTCCAGCCGCGCGTCCAATGGAGCGTGTCAAGTGCGTACTGGAAGTAAAGCTGCAGCGGCGCGCCTGGCACAACGTATCCGCTGGGGTAGTTCGATCCGGTGTTTCCCGACCCATACCCGGCGATCTCGCGCATGTAGTTTTCCACACGTTCGTGACATTCGTTCCATAACGCTTCGTTTCCGGGCAGCTCAAAGGTCGGAAATCCGTCGGCGTCGGTCGTGGGTGTGAGCGTCGTCCCGTCTGGCAGCGAGGCGGCGAACGCCGGATCGCTGTATAGTCCCCCGGCGGCATACACCGCATACACCGGCAGCGCCCCGGCAAGCTCATCCGGGATGTCCACATGCGTGGAGAGCGGAGCAAAGGAGACGACCTGAGCGTCGGTGAGCGGCGTGCCGCCCGCTGTGACGGTCGCTTCCTGCGGCGCGGTCACGCGGAAAGTGTGCGTCCCGGCGTCCGGGACGGTGTAATCAAAGCGCGTGCCGTCCGAGTAGAGGAGCAGTACGCCTGCCTCGCGAGATACGTCCACCTGCACCGCCTCGTAAATGCCCGGAACGGTGTATGTCACACGGTAGGGGCAGGTGTCAAACTGCGTTTCCAGCTCAGAAATGCCGGTATAGGGAACACGGCTGTCCGTGACATATTCTTCACCAAGAGCGATGCCGTTCACGGAAACGGCTGAGCCTTCCGGTACCGTGATGGTGAGAGTGCGCGCCTCGGCCTGAAGCGCTTTGAGCGGCGCTTCATCAATTTTCCAGCTGCGGGAAGCCTTGTTATAGCTCGCCGTAAGCGTCAGAAGATCCGCGTCTCCCGCGGAGAGAATATAGACCGGGGCGAGGCGCGAGGTATTTTCGCTGTCCAGTCGGAAAGAGAACGTTTGTCCCTGTACGGCGGCGTCGAAGAGGTCTCCGGCGACCGTTTCGGCGCTTTCAAAAGCGCTTGTTTCCGGCGCACAGAGCGAAACATATTTTGCGCGCCATTCGGCGGTATCGGTGGTGTCCAGAACCTCCTGCACGGCATCGTCTGCCGAGACAGGCGCAAGCGCACCGGTAGGGGAGAAGTACATCCACGCGGCGGCTCCGCCGACGAGAAGCACAAATACGAGCAGGCAGAGGAGAAGAAGCGTAGAGCGTTTCATATTTTTCCCTCCTTACTGCACCGGCAGCACGACGACCGCTGTGGGGATGCCCCGCGGCCCGCCGGACGTGTTGCATACGTTCACGTATTCACCCTGAAAATACATATCGCTGGAAGCTCCGCCATCCAGATTTCCGGCGTTCACCGCGCCGTACGCAACCATGATCTCGGCAAGCTCTTGCCGCGAAACGCCGAGCGCCGCGGGCTGGCGGCCTTGCAAAACAACGAAAATGACCGAGCCGTCCGCTCTCTGACCGACGGCGGTGCGCGGCTCGAGATAGAGCGGGTCAAGCCCCGCGCGAATTTCGCCGTTTTCCACGAGCGTCGGGCCGTAGCCTACCGCCCATTGCAGCCCCATTTCCATGCATTGATTGCCGTAAAACTCACCGACGTGAAGCTGACCGGAACCGTCCATGCCGACGGTGGAGCCGTAGCTGTTCCAGCGCAGCTCGCCGTTTGCAATCACATTTCCGGTGGGCATCGCGCCATTCCCGGCTCCGCCGGGATCTTCAAAGCCGCCGCCGTTGATGGCGAGCACCGCGCCGGTATTTTCTGCATGCTCCGCCACGGAGTATCCGCGGATGTCCGTGCCGAACGCCGGGCAGACGGAGACCTGGATGCGCATTGGATCGTCGATCACGGCGATAAAGCCGCTCCAGCGCTTGCCGACAATGCGCGCGACGAGCAGTCCGTCCTCATCGGATAGGATTTCTTTATAGTTGTAAGTGTTTTCCTCGGCCGTCTCTTCCGGGATCGGGGCGGGCGACGGCGCCTCACCGGTCTGCACCGCGCTCTCGGCGAAAACGGAGAGCGTTGCATTCCGCGCCGCGGCAGCGGCGGTCTCCCCAGTAGGGCCGGGCTGCGCCGACGCGGCAGCATACGCGCCGTATACAACGCCTCCCGCGACAACAATCGTCAGCGCCAGCGCGAGAACGATACCGAGCGCGCCGGTTGTTTTTCTTTTTCCGTCTGCGGCCATAGATTTCTCCTTTTTGCACACAATTCTGTTTTTTTATTATACCCAAGAAACCATGACCGCGCAAGCACCATTTGAGTTAACGATAAAAAATTATGGTAAACTAATATAAAAGATGCCGCGGGCGAAAAATGCTTCCGCCCGCGGCAAAATTCACTTTTCCTTTTGAATATCCAGCACAGTCAAGACGCCGTTGGATGCACGAAAGCGCACTTCCATTCCGGCAAAACCGAAGCCGTAAACACGCTCCGGGGCGTCCTGATACGATGGGCGCGGATCCTGCTCCAAAACCTCGCGCAGCGGTTCGCGTTTTTCCTCCGGCACGAGCCGAAGAAGCTCCTCCGGTATTTCGGCGCGAAGCACGCGCGCAGAGACGGCGTCGGTAAATCCGCCGGTCGCGTCCGGGCGGCTGTCGGCGTAGGGAAGATAGGGCTTTACGTCGAGAATGGGCGTGCCGTCCATAAGATCGGCGCCGCGCACAACGAGAACGGGGCCGTCGTTCGTTTGCTCGATGCGCTCGAGCTTTACGCACGAGAGACCGATGTGGTTCGGCCGGAAGGGGCTTCGGCTCGCGAATACGCCGACGCGCTTGTTGCCGCCGAGCCGCGGCGGGCGCACGGTAGGGGAGAACGTCTCCCCCTCGCGCACGGCGGCGGAAAACTGCCAGAGCAGCCAGATGTGAGAGAACTCCTCCAGCCCGCGCACGGCGTCCGCGCTGCGGTATTCCGGGCAGAACACCACCCGCGCTTCGAGCGAGCGGGAAAGCCCGCTCTGCTTGGGGATACCGAACTTCGTCGGAAAGTCGGAGCGGATGTGCGCCACGGGGTGCATGAGAATGCCGTCAGTTGTATGCATCGATAAAGTCCTCCGCCGTCCGCATGGCCTCCCACACGGAGAAGTTGAAACTGCGCGCGCCGCGCTCGGAATAGTCTCGGATCACGGAAATCGTGAGATTCAGGTACGTGGACGAATCCTCGCCGCGCGCTTCGATGTCCGCAAAGTAAGGGCGCAGCGCGCTGACGGCGTCGCTGGAACTTTCATAGACAATCTGCGCTTCCGTTGTATCGTCGAGACCGTGCTTTGCGAGATTGTACCGCGCGGCAATCGCGTCCGGCCGCGCAAAGGCGAACACGAACCACAGCGCCATGCATGCGATGAGCGTAAACCGGAACAGCTGGAAATCCTCGTGGAATACCGTGTATACCGCTGCGCCGAGGATCAGCGCGAGCAGCGCGAGAAACCACAGCACGAGCAGCCGGAGATAGGTGAGCCCATAGGCATTCACGTAGAGCATCATGCGCATCGCGCTCGAGGCCTCCATGAGATACGTGCACGCCGTGAGAAATACGAGCAGCGCCCGCAGCGCTTTGCTCGATACGAACCGGCGCTGTGCCGTGATGATGAGCACAACGTTGATGCCGCTTACGAGCAGCAGCTGGAAGAAGCCCTCACGGGCATACTCGGCATACGTCACGCCCTCCGGCAGCGCCGAAACATCCCCGGCGAACAGCACCGCAATCTGCACGCCGCAGAATACGGCATAGACAATGGCCAGCGCGCCGGTGAACGTCACAGCGACAACGGCGCTGGCGCGGCGTTTTTCCTTCGCCGGAAAATCGCTGCGCTCGGTCTGCGCGGCAAGCGCGGCATAAAAGACCACGGCGGGGACCAGCGTATAGAAAATAACGCGGATTACCGTCAGCACGGTTTTGGAAACGCTCCAGCTGCCGAACGCACGTTCCACCAGCGCACCGAACGCAGCATCCGCGCTCGCGAGCAGCGACACGACGATCCATACGAGCGGCACGGCGATCACAATGCCGAGCAGGACGCTACGCACGTTTTTCCCGCCGCCGCGGCGCAGCGCGGCCATATGACGAAACGGCTCGCCCAGGTGTGTGATGATGCGCCCGATAAGGTGGAACACACCGGAAACAACGCGCCCGAACCGCCAGGAGAGAATGTCGGCAAAGGCGTTCATCAGCCAGAGAAGCTCGGCGAGAAACATGCCGAGAAAGCTCACGTTCTGCGTCATGGTATTTGCGGTCCACGCGATGGATAGGCCGAGCAGCACGAGGGAGACCGACCAAAAAATATCGCGTTTTTTCTCCCGCAGACCGAGCTTTCCAAGCGCGAGCAGCGTAGCGGCGGCCATCGCCGCGGCAAGCAGCGCTGCATTGAGTCCAAGCGCAAAAGCATTTACGAAAAGAAGTGCGAATACGGCGCCCAGCGTGAGCGAGAGCGGCAGAAAAAAGCGGGCGTTTTCGCGCAGACAGATATGGCGCGTATCTTCGCGCGGCTCTTCCGGCGCGGGCATTTCCTCCGCCGGGGGC
>CAVIVK010000227.1:0-4066 GCA_963645975.1 Bifidobacteriaceae bacterium
TTCGGTGATGCGTCGGATCTGCTCCATCTTCTCCATTGCGACGGACACATCCTTGTCCAGCCGGAGAGCGGAGCTCGCCGTGGGGGTCTTTTCCCAGCGCATATCCTCGCGGGGGCAGTCGTTGGGAGGCAGGGGAGGGGCGAAGCCCATCATCATCTGCTGCAGGCGCGCTTTTGCGATGAACGGGTTTTCCACCGTTAGTGCGCCGCCAACGCAGCCGGGGTAGCACGCGCTGAGCTCGATGAGATCGACGTTGGAGAGCTTGCCGTCCTCCAGCGCTTCGAGAATGCCGATGATGTTTTCAATACCGGAGGCGGCGAGATGGTTCGGCTCGCCCGCAGCGGACGACTGCCCACCGGAGATCGCCCAACTGACGCCGGCGGCGCCAGCCTGAGCGTAGCGCTCGTGGTCGTCAATATCGCCCATCACGGCGGTGAGGCGCGGCGCTACTTCGGCAATGGACACGACGCCCGTGATCGCCGGGCGCAGCGTGCCGAGCGCGGCCTTTGCGCCCGCGCATTTGGCGGGGCAGGGAGAGATATACACGCAGCCAATGTCCTCTTCCGAAAGCCCTGTCTCCTTCACGGCAAGCCGCTTGCTCCAGCGTGCCGCAACCTCCATCGGGGAGCGGTAGTTGAGCAGATGCGGCAGCAGCGACGGGAACCGGATGCGGACGATGCGCAAAATCACGGGACAGTCGGTCGTGATGATCGGATGCGGGATGCTGCCGTAATTGAGTTCATAGTGTGTTACGGCAGACATGACCTCCGCCGCCGCGGCGACCTCAAATACGCTGTCAAACCCGATGCGCAGCAGCCCTTCCAGAATGGGGGCGCGCGTTTGTACGCTGGGGAACTGCCCATAGAGCGCCTGCGCGGGGAGCGCGATCGTATATTTGTATTTTCCGAGTACTTCCGAGAGCGAATCCACGCGCGCTTTCATCGCGTGGTGCGGGCAGACGCGGATGCACTCGCCGCAGTCTACACACCGCTCACGCAGAATGGCCGCTTTACCGTCACGGATGCGGATCGCCTCCGTGGGGCAGCGCTGCATGCACTTGGTGCAGCCGACACATTTTTCGTTTTCCAGATAAATGGAAGCGTAACCGGTACTCACGATGACTCCTTTCCGGCATACACCGTGATCGAAAGGGTCGTGCCCTTCCCAACCTCGGTTTGTATGTCAAAATCATCGCTGTATTTGCGGATGTTGGGCAGACCCATGCCGGCGCCGAAGCCGAGCGCCCGGATGTTCTGCGGTGCCGTGGACCAGCCCGCCTGCATGGCGAGCTCCACATTGGGGATGCCGGGGCCGTGGTCGATGAAAACGACGTTGACGGCTTCCGGTGTGATTGTCGCGCGGACGTGACCGCCGCCGGCATGGATGACCATATTGATTTCCGCCTCGTACGTCGTGATGGCGACGCGGCGGATCATGGCAGGAGCAAAGCCGAGCTCCTTCAGTATGGATTTGATATGCCCGGAGGCTTCTCCGGCGCGCGCGAAATCGTCGCCGGGGACCTCATATTCACGGACAAGCGGGCTCATTTCGCACCCGTCACCCCGTGCTGATGCAGAATGCCGCAGGCATCATACATCTCCAGGGGAGAGGTAAGTACGCAAACGCCGCATTTTTCCGCCAATTCCAGGATCGAGGCCTCCGGCTCCTTGCCGCGCAGGAATACAACGCACGCCGTATCGAGCATTTCCGCGGTGCGGATGACCTGGGGATTGAGAAGGCCGGTGAGCAGAACATCGGGCTGGGAGCCCAGCGCAAGCACATCGCTGAGCATATCGCCGGCATAGGCGGAGACGATGTCTGCGTCCGCGTGAGCCGCGGCGGTGCGCGCCTCGCCGGAGAGAAGGGCTGTCATTTCGTTGATTTTCATGTTTCTTGATCTCCATCTGATCGGAAGTATCCGATATCCTCACTATATTAACAAATATCCGCCGCAATTACAAGAGGGATTCGCTGCGGACGTATAAACCAAAGCAAGCGCGATTCAGACCCACTTTTCCGGCAAAAACACTAAAAAAGAAAAAAACAAAATTTGTACTGGATTTAATTCCAGCAATGTGCTATATTATTTTGTCGGAAATACCCGGTTTTTTCGGACTTTTTTGCGGGAATTAACTGGCAAAACATGCAAAAAATGAAATGTTATTCATCACATGAAAACGCACCGTCCGCAAGGGGATATAATGCGGAGGGTGCGTGGATTACACAACATTTCCTGTAAAAAATGTCTCTGAACCGGCTTTCTTCGTCCGCGCGAGTCCGCAGGGGCCCGTAAAGAGTTTGCAAAGAAGCGAAATATAAACAAGAGGTGGAAAGGATGTCACGGAAAAACCTGAACGGTGTACATATCCCCCATCGGAAGAACACCGCCGGGATGCAGGCAATCAAGATGCCGCCCCCGGCTACGGTGACCATTCCGATGAGCATGCACATCGGCAAGCCCGCCAACTGCATCGTTGCGGTCGGCGATCACGTCAACGTCGGTCAGATGATCGGCGAACCGGGTGGCTTTGTTTCGTCCCCGGTGTTTGCGAGTGTTTCCGGCAAGGTCAAAAAGATCGTTCCCATGCTGCAGTTTATGGGCGCGACCTGCCAGGCGGTCGTGATCGAGTCCGACGGTGAAATGACCGTCGCCGACACGGTCAAAGCCCCGGAGATCACCGATTACGCGAGCTTTATCAACGCCGTGCGCGACAGCGGCGTTGTCGGTCTCGGCGGCGCGACGTTCCCGACGGCTGTGAAGCTGGATGTGAAGGACACCTCCCGCATCCAGGAGATCATCATCAACGGCGCGGAATGCGAAGGCTACATTACGAGCGACCACCGCACCATGCTCGACCGTACCGACGAGGTCGTCGAGGGCTGCCGTCTGCTCGAAAAGTGGCTGGATGTCAAGAAGATCATCATCGCCATTGAGGACAACAAGCCCGACTGCATCGAGAAGATACGCGAGGCCACCGCGGACGACGAGCACGTTGAAGTGCGCGCTCTGCCGTGCATGTACCCGCAGGGCGGCGAAAAAGTTCTCATTTATCATACGACCGGCAAGATCATGCCGGAGGGCAAGCTCCCCATCGACGTAGGCAGCGTCGTGATGAACGTGACGAGCGTTGCTACGCTCGCGCATTACTGCACGACCGGCATGCCGCTCGTGGAAAAATGCATCACCGTTGACGGTTCCGCCATCAAGGAGCCGAAAAACGTCATTGCCCCCATTGGCACCTCCTGCAAGGAAGTCATCGACTTTGCCGGCGGCTTCTCCTGTGAGCCGAAAAAGCTCGTTATGGGCGGCCCGATGATGGGCGTTGCCCAGTACGATCTGGACGCTCCCGTCGCCAAAGGCACGAGCGCCATTCTCGCGTTCAACGAGAAGGACGCCCGCCCCGTGACGCCCACGGCGTGCATCCGCTGCGGCGGCTGCATCGACCATTGCCCGATGAAGCTCATGCCCGTGGAGATCGAGCGCGCCTATGAGAAGAACGACGCCGAAGCGCTCAAAGCGCTGAAGGTCGGCCTTTGCATCGAGTGCGGCTGCTGCGCATTCCAGTGCCCGGCACACCGTCCGCTCGTGCAGGTGAACAAGCTCTCCAAAACGGTTGTGCGTGAATACGACAACCGCATGAAAACTCTGAAGGAGGCGGGAAAATGAACAACGGTCTTATCGTAAGCGTCTCGCCCCACTACCATAAGCAGGGCGCAACGACGCAGCGCGTCATGCGCGACGTGCTCATCGCGCTCATCCCGGCGCTGATCGCGTCCGTCATCATCTTCGGTTTCCGCTCGCTGCTGCTTGTGGCGATCTCTGCGGCAAACTGCGTGCTGCTCGAGTTCGTGTGGAACAAGCTCTTCAAGAAGGAGCAGACCATCGCCGATCTCTCCGCGGTTGTCACCGGCGTGCTCATCGCCTACAACGTCCCCGTGACGATGCCGATCTGGCAGCTCCTCATCGGCGACTTCATCGCTATTATCATCGTCAAGATGCTCTTCGGCGGCATCGGCTGCAACTTTGTGAACCCCGCGCTCGTCGGCCGTCTTGCCATGATGCTCT
>CAVIVK010000228.1:0-10894 GCA_963645975.1 Bifidobacteriaceae bacterium
TTCTTTTTCCGCAGCCGGGCAATTTTGTCCGCCAGGATCATGATGTTTTCCTCCGTTTCGTGGCGCGGATACCGCGCCGTGTTATTGGAGCAAATGTACCGTTTTTCCGGGTTGCAAACCACCAATCGGCGGCTAGAAATCTGTCAACTGCCGGTTGACAGGGGCCTTTTTCCGCTTTTCATAGTACTTTTTCGGCGGAGAAAATGCAAGACACATCTCACCGAAGGGATGTATCAACGGGGGCGATCCTCGCTGACTTTTTCCCTTCTCAAAAGGGAAACCCCTCCGTCAAAAACTTCGTTTTTGCCACCTCCCCTGTTAGGGGAGGCAAGTTAGCATCTCAAAAACCCACTTGGCTCCCCTATCAGGGGAGCTGTCGGCGCAGCTGACTGAGGGGTTTCATGAGAGCCTCAACGGAGTGTGGTTTGTTTGATTATTGTTCATACCTCTCCTTGCCCCACCACTTGGGCATGAGCTCTTTGAGTGTCACGGTCTCGCGCGTCGCGTAATCGACCAGAATCTCCATATCCTCATTTTCCTCGTTGAGCTGGTAGAAAAACTCCCGGCACGCGCCGCACGGCATCCCGCTGCCCTCGCCATAAGGCGGCTTGTCCCGAAAGGCGATCAGTCGCCGCACCTTCGTCTGCCCGCTCTGGATGTACATATTGAGCAGCGCGACGCGCTCAGCGCAAAGATTCATCACGCCGCTGCACGATTCTATGCAGAACCCCGTGTAAATCTCGCCGTTGTCCGCCTCCAGCGCGCACACAACGTGGTGCGCATACACGAACGGCGAAACATCCTCCGGATGATATTCCTTCGCCGCCGCCTCGTACAGCCTTTCTCAAATATCCAATGAAAACACACCTCACTAATATTATGAAAACTATATTATGTAAAGTAAATTACGTTAACTCGCTGAGAGTCGCCCGCATATTTTCCTCGGAATACTCCATATTTGCCGACCATAGCCGCGCAAGCTCCACGCGCTCCGCAAAGCTGAGAGCGCCGTTTTCCGTCCGCACCGCTGCTCCGAGCGCATAGAGCATCGCGGTGCTCAAAACGGCGAACGCCGCGCGCTGCGGCAGACCTCGTCCCTCGTCTGCGAGCAGGTGGCGCAGCAGAAAATAAACGAGCAGCTGCTCATACTCCGTCTCCCACGCGGCGGAAACGGCGTGGAAGCCCGCAAAGTCAACTGCCCCGTCCAGCCGCGAAAGCGCAGCCGGGAACTCCTCCTCCAATGGCTCGAGCGCAGCGAAAAACGCCGCCCACGCGCGTGCCGTCCGCCGGGGCAGAGAAGCACCGGCGATCGAGAGGATTTTCTGCATCCGCCCGCCGAGCGACAGCCGCCGGTCCTGCGCCGCGTCCAGCAGCTTCTGCCGGAAGAGCAGCAGCTCCACGGTCTCGCGCGGCGGCGCGGCGGAAACCTCGCCGCACAGCGTTACTTTCTCCGTCTGCGAAAGGAGCAGCCGCGCCGCCTCCTCGCAGCAGAGCCCCAGCCCGATCTCCGTCCGCCCTGGCAGAAATACGCGGTAGCGCGGATGGTCGCGGCAGATATCGCAGAGCGCCCCTTCGCCAAGCGTGCGCTGGATTTCGCAAAGGTTATCGTCCCGGAGCATGGCGCACCGCCCGGCCTCGCCGAGCCGGAAGTGCGGCGGCTCGCCCGGTTCCATGGCAGCGCGGATGCGCTCGCCCATCTCACCCGGCAGCGCCGTATACCGTGCCGCGCTCGTATCGTCAATGTCGATCTCCCAGCCGATGCAGCAGTTGTGGCGGCATGCGCCCGCCGTGCAGCGAAACGCCTCGTAATACGCGGGATATATCTCCGTCATGGCGATCCCCTCCTTTTACCAGAGAAGTATACCACAAAACACCTTGCCCCGCCACCCCGTATGTGATACTATATATAGTGCACCAAAGGAGTAACGCTGTGGAAATATTGTATCTGGACAACAAAATCATCGTCTGTGTGAAGCCCGTGGGCGTCCTCTCTACGGACGAGCCGGGCGGCATGCCGTCCCGGCTGCGCGCCTCGCTCGGAGACAATGCCGCCCCCGTCTACGCCGTCCACCGGCTGGACGCCGCCGTTTCCGGCGTCATGGTCTACGCCCGCACGCGCCACGCCGCCGCCGATCTTGGCCGCGCGATCGAGCGCGGCGACGTGCGCAAGGAATACCTTGCCGTCGCCTGCGGCGCGCTGCCGGAGCCGTCCGGCGAGCTGCGCGACCTTTTGCGGCGCGACCGAAAGCTTCGCAAAACGTTTGTGGCCGAAGCGCCGGGCAAGGACGTGCGCGAAGCGCGCCTCGCCTATGAAGTGCTCGCCTCTCGCGCCGGACTCTCGCTCTGCCGCATCCGGCTGTACACCGGACGCGCGCACCAGATCCGCTGCCAGCTTGCCGCGCACGGCGCGCCGCTCTGGGGCGACGCAAAGTACGGCGGCAGCGGGGAAGGGGACATCGCGCTGTTTTCCTGCAAGCTCGCCTTTCCGCACCCGCTCACCGGCGAGGTGCTGACATTTGAAAAAAAGCCGCCCGCGGCGTACCCGTGGACGGAGTTTTCCGGGGAGATATAAATGGAAACCAAACTCACAACGCTCTGCTATATGGAACGCGGCGGCGAGTATTTGATGCTCCACCGCACAAAAAAGGAAAACGACGAGAACCACGATAAATGGATTGGTGTCGGCGGCAAGTTCGAGCCGGGGGAGAGCCCGGAGGACTGCCTCCGCCGCGAGGTGCGCGAGGAAACGGGGCTCACGCTCACGCGCTGGCGCTACCGCGGTCTCGTGACGTTCGTTTCGGACGTGTGGCCGTGCGAGTATATGCACCTGTTCACCGCGGACGCATGGACGGGCGAGGAAAAACCCTGCGACGAGGGCGAACTTGCGTGGATCGCCAAGGACGAACTGCTCACCAAAAAGCTCTGGGAGGGCGATAAGATATTTCTTCGCCTGCTCGCGGAGGACGCACCGTTCTTCTCGCTCAAGCTCGTATACCGCGGCGAAGAGCTTATTGCCGCGGAGCTGAACGGGGAACCTCTCCGTCTTTTGCCTGCGGCAAAATCCACCTCCCCTAAAAGGGGAGGCAAGTAAGTATTCCGCAAACCCACTCGGCTCTCCTTATAGGAGAGCTGGCGCGGCGCGCAGCGCCGTGACTGAGAGGTTTATAGCGCTCTGAAATTCGACAAATTTTTACCTCTTGCTGTGGTATGTTTTTACTACTTGCTTCCGCCACCCCCGACCACCTGAACGAAAACCCCGTTCATAGCAACTTACATATACACATGTAAAGAAACTTACATCTGTATGGAAAGAAAAGAAAAATTTTAACGGAATTATGACCGAAAACCCGGCCAAAGGGGTTGTTTTTCTCTGGCACGCATGCTATACTGACGTTGCACTCTGAAAGACTGGCTATACCATTGAAGGGCGGATTTCGCAACAAAAGCCGCCGATTTGTTGGAAAATCGAGCCATCCGGCGCAAAGAAAGCGAAGAATGGACACAGATATGTTCTTTTTTTCAGCGTTGCGTAAGTGATCACTTATTTAACATAACACCATTTATTTTACATAATACCGGCAACAAATATACATAGGAGTACCACGTGGAACAAAAAGAGATCCGACAGGCGTTCATTCAAAGCGCCATCCACGTCGTTGCCCAGCAAGGGCTTGTAAAAGCGACGACCAAGTCCATCGCCGCCGCAGCCGGTCTCAACGAAGCATACATTTATAAATGCTTCCGCGGGAAGGACGAGCTGCTCGCCGCGGCGCTCTGGAAACTGGACGAGGGTCTTACGCGTCACATGAGTGAAACGTTTCCAATCATGCGAAATGATGACCTCACGTGGAAAGAACGCTGTTTTATTCTCTGGCAGAGAAGCTGGAAGTACATTCTGCAGAAGGACGACGAATGCCTCTTCTATCTCCGGTATTACTACTCCGCCGATTTCCGCGCGCACGCGCGCGAGAAGCACCTGGAATATTACCACGCGCTCACGAGCCGCATCGGCTTTGTATTCCGTCCGGGAACGGACATAGATTTGATAACGCACCAGATGTTTGAAACCATGCTTTCCTTCGCCGCGCACGTCATGGCGGGGGACATGGGAAACAACGATATTACAACGGAACGGACCTTCGCGCAGATCTACAGCTTTGTCGCGCCCCACTTCCGTGACGAACTGATAACGGGAGAGGGGATCGCCGCCCTATGAATCGCACCATCCGAAAAATCTGGAACATCGTGAGCACCGTTCTCGTCTCGCTCGTCGTGCTGCTGGCGCTGCTGCTGGTGGGGGCGAGGGTCTTTGGCTTGCAGGTGTTCACCGTTCTCTCCGGCTCCATGGAGCCGACATACCACACCGGCTCGCTCATCTATGTGAAAAAGGTAGACCCGTACACCATTCAATCGGGACAGGTCATCACCTTCATGCTCGACGAGGACACCATCGCAACGCACCGCGTTGTCGCCGTCGTGCCGGACGAGGAGGACGCCTCCGTCATCCGCTTCCGCACCAAGGGCGACGCGAACGAGACCGAGGACGGCGGCCTTGTCCATTATAAAAATGTCATCGGCACGCCGGTGTTCACGATCCCGTACCTCGGCTATGTCGCGAGCTACATCCAGCATCCCCCCGGCATGTACGTGGCCATTGCCGCCGGAGCCGTTTTGCTGATGCTCACATTCCTCCCGGACATCTTCGCCCCGGAGGAAAAATCCGAGACCGAGAGCGAAGAGAAACCGAAGCGCCGCCCCGCCGCGGAAGAGAGACCGCCCCGCCGTGTCCGCCCTGCCGCCGAAGAGCCCGCGGCAAAACCGAAGAGACGCGCCCGCCCCGCCGAGGGACGCCACGTCCGCAAATGATGTGGGAAACGCCGAAGCGCCAGATTGACGCAAGGCTTCCTATACAAAGAGGAAAGCAAAAATTTTTTAAAGGAGGTTTTCATGAAAATGAAAACGAAACGCAAAGCCCTGCTCCTCAGCCTGTGCGCGGTGCTGCTTGTCGTGGCGTCCGTCATGGGCACGATGGCGTACCTGACCTCCACCCCTGCTGCTGTGGTTAACACCTTCACCGTTGGCAAGGTAGAGATCACGCTCGACGAAGCTCCGGTTGACGCGACCGGCAAAGCGACGACGGGCACCCGTGTGAAAGAGAACAGCTACAACCTCCTGCCCGGTCAGGAATATGACAAGGATCCGACCGTGCATGTGACGGCTGGCAGCGAAGACAGCTGGATCTTTGTGAAGGTTGAGAACGGCATCTCTGCGCTCGAAGATACTTCCAGCACGATCGCTTCTCAGATCACAGCGAATGGCTGGACGGAGCTTACGGGTGTTACTGGTGTGTACTACAAGGAATATACCAGCAAAGACACGCGTGAAGACCTTAAGGTGTTTGAAACCTTCAAGGTCGCTGAGAACGCCAACACGAATAGTGCTTGGAAAAATGGCGGAACCATTACCGTCACGGCTTACGCCATTCAGAAGGCTGGCTTTGATACCCCGGCTGCCGCTTGGGCGGAAGTTAGCAAGTAATTAGTAAACCCTTAATACATAATAAGGAGTAAACCAAGAATGAAGAAGAAGATTACCGCGCTGTGCCTCTGCGTCGCCCTCCTCGCGATCGCCATTGTGGGCGCCTCCCTCGCGTACTTCACCGACACCGACAACGCCAAAAATACCTTCACCGTTGGTAATGTTAAGATCGATCTGATCGAGCAGAAAAAGACGGATGAAGGCCTGAAAGACTTCACGCAGGACAAGACTCTGGTTCCCGGCAAGAGCAACGACGGCAACGCCGTTTCCAAGATCGTCACTGTCAAGAACACCGGCGATAGCGATGCTTGGGTTTGGGTCGAACTCAGAATCCCCAAGTACCTTGTGAGCAAGGAATACCCCACCAACGAGAGCAAGAACGCTCTGCACTGGAACAGCTACGGCTGCTTCAACGTTGAGTACAACTCCGGCAACTACTGGAAGCTGGCCACCAGCGACGGCATTGTCGATGAGAACCACAAGGTTACGAACGCGGATATGGTCGCCGTGGATGACGGCCTCTGGTATGATTATAAGTTCGTTGGCTACGAAACTGACCCCACCACCAATATCGAATACGTTGTGATCCGCACCACGATGCAGAAGCCGCTGCCCTTCGGCAAGGTTTCTCTGCCCTGCCTTGCTCAGGTCTACATGGACTGGCGCATTGACACGGACGGCGAAAACTTCATCCTCCCCGATGGCAGCACCATCCCCACCAGCGCAAGCTGGGAGATTCTTGTCAACGCTTACGCCATTCAGATCGACGGCTTTAACACCGTGGACGAGGCTATCGCGGGCTACGCCAGCAACGGCAAGTAATTTTTCCGCAATCCTGTAGGGGCGGGGTTCTGCTCCGCCCGCCGGGAAAACCCCTCAGTCAGCCTGGCGGCTGCCAGCTCCCCTATTAGGGGAGCCAAGATAGCAGAGCGCGAACCGACTTTCCGCCCCGATAGGGGAGCCAAGCTGGTATACCGCGAACGGACTTGCCTCCCCTAATAGGGGAGGTGGCGCGAAGCGCCGGAGGGGTTCATCCCCCAACATACCAAGTATCGAATATGGTCTGCACCCGCAAAGGTGCAGACCATAGGAGAGCATCTGGGGCAAAATGCCTCACAGGTGTTCTCCTATGGTAAAAGCCATAATAATTAATGTAAGTAACAAACTGCAAATACGTCCTGAGGGGAGTAAAAGCAATGAAGCGAAAGATTTTGATTCTGTCGGTGCTGGCCATTCTAATCGCCATTCTCGCGGCGAACACGCTGGCCTATTTCACCGCAGACACCAAAGCGCACAACGTGATCACGACCGGCGATGTCGACATCGTGCTTCAGGAGTGGGCGGACGAGGATCGCACCGAGGAGTTCGTGAACCCGGTCGGCGTCATGCCCGGCACGGAGGTCACCAAGATCGTCGAGGTGAAAAACGTCGGCACCGGCTCCGCCTGGGTGCGCGTGCAGCTGTCCGTTGAGGTGTGGCTGGGCAATGAGTACGAAGAAACTCTTCCTGCCGATCCCGTCCATCTCATGTACGGCGATACGGTCGGCTGCAACACGACCGACTGGACGTATTTCGACGGCTACTACTATTATAATAAGCCCCTCGCCCCCGGCGAGACGACCGAGCCCCTCTTCACCAGCGTCGCGTTCGATGACCAGATGGGCAACGAGTACCAGAACACCAGGGCGGAGATTGAAGTGAAAGCGGGCGCGGTGCAGTCTGCCAACAACGGCACGACCGTGCTGGAAGCCACCGGCTGGCCGAGCTTCGCTCCCCCGGAGCCGACGGCTGTCCCCATCCCCGTAACGCCGGAACCGACGGAAAATCCTTAAGGAGGTCATGAAATGAAGAAAAAACTGGTAGCGCTCTTTCTTTGCTGCGCTCTCACGTTTGGCCTCGTAACCGCGGCCCTCATTACGCCTGCCTCCGCCGATACGGATTTCATGGTTTATCAGAACGGCACTCCCGTCACCACGGTCGAGCTGCCGGAGAACGGCTCCGTTACCGTGGAAGCCCTGCTCAACGAAAGCGCAAGCGGCAACTTCCAATGGCAGATCATGGCTCGCGGCGTTTGGGCGAACATTGTCGGCGCGTCCGGCAGCAGCCTCACGCTGCGCTATGCCATGCTCGCCAACGTCCTCAATGGCGACGGTCAGGCCACCGTCCGCTGCCGCTTCATCCCCCTCGGAGCGGAAGCGATGTATTCCAACATCCTGACGGTGCAGATGACCTCCGGCGACGTTGCTACGACCATCCCCGTGAATGATGTCAACTTTGACTTTACCGTGCTTGATCCCGGCAGCGTGGTGGAGCATGAGACTACTGCGCCCACGCAGGAGCCCGCCTCCACGGAGGACACAATTGTTTCCGACAATGATACTGTCCCAGCGGAGGACGTGATCATCCCCGCGGAAGATCAGATTCAGCTGCTGGCCGAAGGCGGCACGGAAGAGCCGCAGACCTTCCTTGTTCAGATCAACTACATGTTTGAGGATGGATCACCGGTTGCACAGTCTTATATGGCTCAGCTGGCGAAGGGTTCTCAGTTCCGCGCAACTGTCACGTTCCCGACGGTACAGGGCTATCTGCCTTTCGTCGGAAAAGATAATACTACGGTCACTCAGAGTTCCTACGAACTGAATTTTGACAATGTTCAGAGCGACTGGGTCATCGATGTGTACTACCGACCCACCGAGGTAAACTACACCGTTATCCATTATCTGCAAAACATTGATAACGACGAATATACCGAAGCTGATAGAATGACCCTGTCCGGGGTAACGGGCACGCAGGCGGTCGTTGAAACGAAGGACTACGGCGGCTTCTACAGCCTTTCCTATGAGCAGCCCACCATTGCGGCGGACGGTTCCACCGTTGTCAAGGTCTATTACGACCGTTATTACTTCCTGATGCTGTTTGACATGAACGGCGGCTATGGTACCGACCCGATCTACGTTCGCTACGGCGCGCCGCTCGGCACAGTCAACAATCCCGAGAAAACCGGTTATACCTTCGGCGGTTGGGCCGATGCAGCCGGTAATCCAGTCACGCTGCCCACCACGATGCCCGCCGCGAACGTGACCTACTATGCGATCTGGAACGCGGCAAACGCCACGTATACCGTTGAGTATTACCTGCAAAACCCGGATGATACTTCCAAATACGAGTATATCGCTTCCGAAACGAGATCTGCGACGGCGGGGGCTACGGTAAGCGGCAGCGCCGCCGATACCATTCCCACGGGCATTACCACCATCGATCAATATGAGCGGAAGTACGCGATATACAGCCATGCGGATCAGGATGTTACAGTCAAAGGCGACGGTACTTCCATCGTAAAAGTCTATTATAACCGCAAAGAGTTTACGCTGAAGTTCTACTATGCCATGTCCTCCGGTTCGGGAAACAATACCAGGTATTATGTAGTCGGCGGCTCCACGTATTACTTCGGCTACCACTATGCGTCTTCCAGCATAGATAGAACCAATGAAATTAAGCTGCTGGATCAATATAATGGTGCGAGTGCGACTCCCAGAAGCGAGCGCGGTACTGTTGCAACACTTCCGACGCTGAAGGCAGCTACCGCCGGAAGATATAAGCTCGGCACTGACTCCTCAACGGTAAATAATACCGCATATACATATTATTACTTTACATTCAGCGCAAAGTACGGCGCGGAACTGACAAACCTCTGGCCTGTCGATGTTATCAACGATGTAACGTACACCGGCGGCAACACCAGCGGAAAAGATTGGGCAGGGACAACTGCATATGTATCCGCGTGGAACGGCGAGTACAATGTTTATTATTCTCAAAAAAATTCCAATGAAACCATCAAGGGCAAGTATGCGGTTCTGGATTATCAGCTCCTTTGGGCAAGCGGTGAGCCCGCAGATGATACGGTTTCCTACCTGTGCTTCTGGGAAAACGGCGCTGACATCCATTGGAGCATTCCCAGCTTGTTCCGGTATAAGATTTGGGTTCCGGTTCTGGACGGACAGGATATTACCGGATTAACGACAACAACATACAACGGTACAACATATTATCTGCGTGATCAGTATGATACGATCGATGACTCGGACTTTGATGGACAGACGCAGCCGTCTATCATTGGTTTTACGGCCTATGACAAGAAAAAGGAAGATCTGACGAATCCCGATTCCAGCAAGTACAAGTCAGCAATGATCGTAAACTTCTACTATACGAGAGACTCGTATGAACTGAACTTTACTGGTGAAACCGCCAACAATCCGGAGTCGGTGCCGTATGAGCAGCCTCTTACGGGGTGCTATCGGAACGCGACCTATCCGTCTGGCTGGGAGAAAGACGCCTACACGTTTGAAGGCTGGTATACCTCTCCGAACTTCACGGACGGCACCAAGGTGGATTTCGCAAACGAGAAGATGCCGGCGCACGCGGTGACGCTCTATCCGCATTGGATCCCCGCAATCCATACGGTGGAGTTTCACTTGAAAGAGGGCGACGAGACGGTTTATGCGCCCAATGATACCGTTGGACCGATGAGCTTTAGCGTTTCGCACGGCGGCAACATTGCGAAAGGGTATGTAGACGGCTACCTGACCAAGGAAGCCATGAATGACGCCAAGCCCAACGGCAACTATAAATTTGCGGTCTGGTATTACTACGACGAAAACGATAACAACGCCAAAAAGTACTTTGACCCGACTATGCAGATTCGTACCGACCTGTGTCTCTACGCCGAGTGGACGCTGGATGCGATGATGCCGTATACGATCCGGTACGTTCTGCAAAATGACCACAATACAAAGGTGGCCGATGATCTCACCGGCTTTGGCCTTGCAAACACCACCAAGACATTTGACGCCAAGGGCAGCTCGGAGCTCTATAACGCATTTAAGACTGGCTATTTCCCGGTTCAGCAGTCCCAATCCCTGTATCTGGATATCGATAAAACCGCGGAAGAGTTGGTTATCACCTTCGAGTATGTCCCGATGGATGTAGTCCCCTATACTGTCAACTATGTGACGGATGTGGATCCCGACAACGGGCTCGGAACCGTTGAGATCAACGGTGTGACATATTACAAACTGGCTGACTCCAAGGACGTGGATGACAATACTAAGGCGGTCATCACCGAGACGTTCAAGGTCATCTCCGGCTACATGCCCGATGCGTATCAGAAGCGTTTGGTAGTCAGCGTGGGTGAAGGCGCAGACAATGTCATCAACTTCATTTACACGAAGGACACCGAGCACGCCTACTACACGATCACTCATTACACCGAAGATCTTGCCGACGCTGCCGGTACTACGACATGGACGGAGTACGCAAAGTCGGAGGCCGTGGGTGATATTGGAACAGAATACAGCGC
>CAVIVK010000229.1:0-7000 GCA_963645975.1 Bifidobacteriaceae bacterium
GATCGAAGCGGGGAAGCTTGACCCCGCGCTCATCATCGGCGTGCCGGTCGGGTTTGTGAACGTGGTGGAGAGCAAGGAGCTCTTTCTCGATTCCCCGGTGCCGCACATCATCGCCCGCGGCCGCAAGGGCGGCAGCAACGTGGCCGCCGCCATCTGCAACGCGCTGCTCTATCAGATTTTGCGGTAATGTAATATGGAACAGTACATCGAAAAGGACGGAAAGCGGCTCCGGCTGGGGTATACGACCGGCTCGTGCGCCGCGGCGGCGGCCAAAGCCGCGGCCTGGATGCTGCTTACCGGGAAGAGAAAAGAGACCATCACGCTCGATACGCCGAAGGGCATCCGCCTCGAGCTCCCCGTGCGGGAGATCACCATGGTGGAGACCGTCGTCTCCTGCGCCATCGAAAAAGACAGCGGCGATGACCCGGACGTTACCAAAGGCATGCTCATCTTCGCCTCCGTCCGCCGGACGGACGAGCCGGGCGTACACATTGACGGCGGCGAGGGCATTGGCCGCGTGACGAAGCGCGGGCTGGATCAGGCCGTCGGAAACGCCGCCATCAACTCCGTGCCGCGGCAGATGATCCGCGAGAATGTGGAAGAGGTCATGGCGCTTGCCGACTTCTCCGGCGGGCTGGCGGTCGTGATCTCTGCGCCGGGAGGCGGAGAGATCGCGAAAAAGACGTTCAATCCCCGTCTCGGCATCGTCGGCGGGATATCCATCCTCGGGACGACCGGTATCGTGGAGCCGATGAGCGAAGCGGCGCTCGTGGAGACCATCCGCGTGGAGCTGCGGCAGCGCCGCGCGCTCGGGAAGGACTATGCGCTGCTCACGCCGGGCAATTACGGTTCGGATTTTATCCGGCAGAATCTCGATGTCGATCTCAATTCTGCCGTGCAGGTCTCGAACTTCCTCGGCGACGCGCTCGACATCTGCCGCGATCTCGGCTTTCGCGGCGCGCTGCTCGTCGGGCACATCGGAAAGCTCGTAAAGGTCGCGGGCGGCATGATGAACACCCACTCCAAATACGGCGACTGCCGCATGGAGATCCTTGCCGCGCATGCGGCTGCCTGCGGCACGGACGCGGAGCACGTTCGCGAAATACTCGATTGCGCCGCGTGCGACGACGCCGTGCGCATTCTCCGGGAATGCGGCCTTGCGGAAGCGACGCTCGCGCGCGTTACGGATCGGGTGCTCTTCCATCTCGCGCACCGCGCGGACGAAATGGAAGCGGGCGTTTTGATGTTTTCCAAGGAATACGGTATTCTGGGGCAGAGCGAAAACGCCCCGGAGCTTTTGAAAAAGATCATGGAGGATTGAATCGTATGGTACATTTTGTCGGAGCCGGAAGCGGCGCGGCCGATCTCATCACGGTGCGGGGTGCAAAGCTGCTCGGCGAGTGCGACGTGGTGATCTACGCCGGGAGCCTGGTGAATCCCGTGCTTTTGAACTACTGCCGCAAGGACTGCCAGATTTATAACAGCGCCGAAATGACGCTGGAACAGGTGATCGACGCCATCCGAAAGGCCGAAGCCGAGGGCAAAACGACCGTCCGCCTCCATACCGGCGATTCGAGCATTTACGGCGCGGTGCGCGAGCAGTTTGACGAGCTCGATAAGCTCGGCATCGCCTACGACGTCTGCCCCGGCGTGAGCGCCTTTTGCGGCGCGGCGGCCTCGCTCAAAACGGAGTATACGCTGCCCGACGTGAGCCAGACCGTCATCATCACGCGCGCCGCCGGCCGGACGCCGGTGCCCGAAAAGCAGTCGATCGCGGCGCTCGCCGCGCATCAGGCCACCATGGTGCTCTTCCTCAGCACGAGTCTCACCGAAAAGCTCCAGCGCGAGCTTCTCTCGGGCGGCTACGCGGAGAGCACCCCCGCGGCGGTCGTATATAAGGCGACGTGGCCGGAGGAGAAAATCTTCCGCTGCACCGTCGGCACACTCCATAAGACCGTTACGGAAAACGGCCTTGCCAAAACGAGCCTCATCGTCGTCGGCGAGTGCATGGGGGACAAGTACCTCCGTTCGCTTCTCTACCATCCCGGCTTCACCACGGAGTTCCGGGAGGCCACGGAATGAACGCCGCGCTCTTTGCCTACAGCCGCCGCGGCTGCGCCACGGCGCGCCGCGTTATGGAAGCGCTCGATGGCTATACTGTGCAGGCCTATACGATGGAGCGGTTTGAGGAGGCAGGCTTCGCGCCGATCCGCCGCCCGGCGAAGGAGTTTTATGGGCCGATCTTTGCAAAGGTACAGGCCATGATCTTCGTTTCGAGCGTCGGGCTTGCCGTGCGGGAGATCGCGCCGCATCTTAAAAGCAAGGCGACCGACCCCGCGGTGCTCGTGCTCGACGAGCTGGGGCAGTACGTGATCCCCGTGCTCTCGGGGCACATCGGCGGGGCGAACGAGCTTGCCAAAACGCTTGCCGCTTCGCTCGGCGCGCAGGCCGTCATCACGACGGCGACTGACATCAACGGCCGCTTTTCCGTGGATTCCTGGGCGGCGAAGAACGGCTGTGCCATCGCGAGCCTGCCGGTCGCAAAGGCGGTGTCTGCCGCGGTGCTCGAGGGCGACGTGCCGCTCGCGTGCGATTTTCCGGTCGTGACGGGGCTGCCGCGCGGCGTCGTTTTGGGTGATACCGGCCCGCTCGGCGTGTACATCGGCGTTTACGAAAAGAGCCCCTTTGAAAAAACGCTGCGGCTTGTCCCGCGCGTTGTGCATCTCGGCATCGGCTGCCGGAAGGGAACGGGCGAGGAAGCGATCCGCGCGGCGGTAAATGCGGCGCTCGCGGAAAATGGCATAGACCGCCGCGCCGTGAAGTGCGCCGCGTCCATCGATCTCAAAGCGCAGGAGGCGGGGCTTCTCGCCTATTGCCGGGCGGAGGAACTGCCCATAGAGTTTTATACGGCGGAGGAGCTGCGCGCGGTGCGCGGCGAGTTTACGCCCTCGGAATTTGTGAAGAGCGTCACCGGCGTGGATAACGTGTGCGAGAGAGCCGCGCTTCGAAACGCCGAAACGTTATTGATAAAAAAGACCGCCCGCGACGGCGTGACCGTTGCGGCGGCGGCAGAGCATTGGGAGGTTTGCTTTGGGTAAGCTGGCGGTTGTGGGCATCGGCCCCGGAAACTATGAAAATATGACGATCCGCGCCGACCGCGCGCTGCGCGAGTGCGACGTGATCGTAGGCTATACCGTGTACGTTGATCTCGTAAAGGAGCGCTACGCGGACAAGGAATTTCTCACCACGCCGATGCTGCGCGAGGTGGAGCGCTGCGAAATGGCGCTCGAAACGGCGCGCGGCGGGAAGAGCGTTGCGATGATCTGCTCCGGCGACAGCGGCATTTACGGCATGGCGGCGCTGCTCTATGAGCTGCGCGGCGACGTAGCTGAGCCCGAGATCGAGGTCATCCCCGGCCTCACCGCCGCGTGCAGCGGCGGGGCGCTGCTCGGTGCGCCGCTCACGCACGACTTTGCCGTTATCAGCCTGAGCGACCGGCTGACGCCGTGGGAGAAGATCGAAAAGCGGCTGGCTCTCGCCGCCGAGGCCGATCTCAGCATCGTCCTTTATAACCCCCGCAGCAAGGGCCGCCCGGAAAATCTCCGCATGGCGTGCGATATATTGCTGCGCTATCTGCCGGAGGATCGTCCCTGCGGCGTGGCGCACTCCATCGGGCGCGAGGGCGAGGCGGGCGAGTATATGACGCTCGCTGCGCTGCGAGACGCCGATATCGATATGTTCAGCACCGTGTTCATCGGCAACGCCATGACGAAAATGATCGGTGGGGCAATGGTGACACCGCGCGGCTACCGCCGCAAGGGGGCGCCGGATGCCTAAGCTTTGTGTATTTGCCGGGACGACCGAGGGACGCGAGATCGCCGAGTTTCTCGCTGCGCAGGACGCGGATGTGACCGTATGCGTGGCCACGGAATACGGCGAGACGCTTCTGCCGCAGGGCGATAACCTGCATATTTCCGCGCGGCCTCTGCCGCGCGAGGAGATGAAAGAGCTCTTCCGGCGGGAAAACTATGACCTTGTGATCGACGCGACGCACCCCTACGCCAAACGCATCACCGAGAGCGTCGCAGAGAATTGCGCTGCCACAAATACGGAATACCTCCGGCTTTTGCGTCCGGATACGGCGCTGCCGGAAAACGCCGTTTTCGTCGAGGATGCCGCCGCGGCGGCGGAGTATCTTGGCCGTGTGGACGGAAACATCCTGCTCACGACCGGCAGCAAAGAACTGCGCGCCTTTGCCGCGCTGCGCAATTTTTCCGAGCGCGTCTATGCCCGCGTGCTGCCGATGGAGGATTCCCTCCGGCTCTGCCGTGAGGCGGGGGTGCAGCCGTCGCACATTCTCGCGATGCAGGGGCCGTTCTCAAAAGAGCTCAACGCCGCCATGCTCCGGAGCACGGGCGCGGCGTACATTGTAACAAAGGCCTCCGGCAGCGCCGGAGGATTGGAAGAAAAGCTCGCCGCCGCCGCGGAGACCGGCGCTGTGCCGGTCATCCTTGGCCGCCCGGCGCAGCGCGAAGGACTCGATACAGCGGAGACGATTGCTCTGCTCTGCCGCCGGTTCGGCTTTCACGCGCGGCCAAACGTCGCCATTGTGGGGCTTGGCCCCGGCAGCCGCGCCGCGCTCACCGGCGAGGCGCGCGAGGCAATTTTCCGCGCCGGGTGCCTTGTTGGCGCGGCGCGGATGATTGAGGCCGCGGCGGCGCCCGGCCAGGCGACGCACGCCGCCATTGCGCCGGAAGATATCCGCGATTATATCCTCGCGCACCCGGAATACGGCTCGTTCGCGGTCGTGATGTCCGGCGATACCGGATTTTTCAGCGGCACGAGAAAGCTTTTGCCGCTGCTCACCGGCTGCCGCGTTACGGTGCTGCCGGGGTTGAGCTCGCTCTCCTACCTCTGCGCGAAGCTCGGTACATCCTACGAGGACGTGCTCCCCGTCACGCTCCATGGCCGGAGTGAGCCGATCATGCTCCCGCTCGCGCAGGGACGGCGCTGCTTTGTGCTCGTCGGCGGGGAGAACGGCATGGGAAAGCTCTGCCGCACGCTCGCGGAAAACGGCATGGGCGCGGCGCGCGTTTCGGTTGGCGAGCGCTTGAGCTACCCGGACGAGGCCATCACCACCGGCACGGCGGCGGAGCTTTCGGAAAAGCATTTTGAAAGTCTCGCCGTGGCGCTCATCGAATATTCGGGCGAAGCGCTCCCCATTACGGCGGGGCTGCCGGACGAGGCGTTTCTGCGCGCCGAGACCGTGCCGATGACGAAGAGCGAAATTCGCGCCGTGTGTCTCTCGAAGCTCGCTCCACGTGAGGATTCGGTCATCTGGGACGTCGGCGCGGGCACAGGCAGCGTCACGATTGAGGCGGCGCTCGCCGCCCGGCGGGGACGCGTATATGCCATTGAGCAGAAGGACGCCGCCTGCGATATCCTGCGCGAAAACCTCTGCCGGTTCCACACCGACAACGTGGAGCTCGTCTCCGGTACGGCGCCGGAGGCATGTGCAGACCTCCCCGCGCCGACACACGCCTTTCTCGGCGGGACGAGCGGCCATATGGAAGAGATCATTGCGCTGCTGCGGGAAAAGAATCCGCACGTGCGCATCGTCGCGACGGCGGTGACGCTCGAATCCGTTGCGGAGCTCACCGAATGCGTGAAGACGTTTCCGTTTCGCGAAACGGAGGCGGTGTCCATCACCGCTGCGCGCGGCCGCAAGGCGGGCGCATACCATCTGATGACCGGACAGAACCCGGTATACATTTTTACCATGCAGGGGTGAAGAGCAAATGTACCATCTGATCGCGCTGCTGCTCGGCTTTTTCATCGATCTTCTGCTCGGCGACCCGCACAGCATCCCGCACCCGGTCGTGTGGATCGGAAAGCTGATTACGGCGACGGAGAAGTTTGTGCGGCGCATATTTCCCCAAACCGTCCGGGGCGAGAACATCGCCGGAGGCGTTTTGTGGCTCATCGTGGCGGGGATTTCCACCGCCGTTCCGGCGCTTCTGCTGTACGCGGCGTACCGCATCCACCCGGCGGCGGGGCTCGTGCTCGAGAGCATTATGTGCTGGCAGATCCTTGCAACCAAGTCCCTCCGGGACGAGAGCATGAAGGTCTATGCTGCCCTGAAAGAGGGCGTACCCGAAAATTACCGCCGCGCCGTTTCGATGATCGTAGGGCGAGACACCGCCGAGCTGGACGATCTGGCCGTAACGCGCGCCGCGGTGGAGACCGTGGCGGAGAACGCTTCCGACGGCGTCATCGCGCCGATGCTCTTTCTTGCGCTCGGCGGCGCGCCGCTCGGCTTTTTCTACAAGGCTGCGAACACCATGGACTCCATGCTCGGCTATGTGGAAATGCCGTATAAGAACATCGGCCTCGTTCCGGCGAAAATGGACGACGTATTAAACTACATTCCCGCGCGGCTCTCCGCGCTTTTGATGCTCGCCGCGGGCGCAATGCTCGGTATGGACGCGAAAAACGGCGGGAAGATCTGGCGGCGCGACCGGCGCAACCACGCGAGCCCCAACTCCGCACAGACGGAGTCCGTGTGCGCGGGTCTGCTCGGCGTGCGTCTCGCGGGCGATGCTTACTACCACGGCGTGCTGCACAAAAAGCCGTACATCGGCGATGCGCGGCGCGAGATCGAATACGAGGACATTCCCCGCGCCGGGCGGCTGCTTTACGCCACGGCAGCACTCTCGCTCCTCTTGTTCGGCGGGATCAAATTTCTTCTGTTGAGGTGAAATCATGCTGTACGACACGAAAAATCCGCACGGCGGAGACATTTACGCCGGGGACATCCGGCTCGACTTTTCCGCCAACATCAACCCGCTCGGCACGCCGGAGAGCGTGCGCGAGGCGATTGGGAACGCGCTGAGCCGCGTGGATCGCTACCCCGACCCCTACTGCCGCGCGCTTCGCACCGCGATCGCAAAGGCCGAGGGCGTGCCGGAGGACTATGTTATCTGCGGCAACGGCGCGTCGG
>CAVIVK010000230.1:0-2732 GCA_963645975.1 Bifidobacteriaceae bacterium
GATTATATCCGTCGTCGCCGCCGCGCCCACCGTGTCAGCATGCTCTCCGGGTTCTTCGGCGTGATGGCTGCCATATTGATCATTGCCGTGTTCCTCTGGAACTATTTCCTGAGCGACATCTTTGTGGTCAATCAGCGCGTCGCCATTCCCAACTTTGTTGGCAGCAATTACGAGACGATCATCAACAGCAAAGAATTCAAGGACAAATACAACTTTGACCTCATTTACGAGATTGATCCGAATGTGGAACGCGGGATCATCATTGGCCAGTCTCCCGACGCCGGAAAAAGCTATATGCTGACTTCGGATGGCATCAACGTAACGCTCACGGTGAGCACCGGCGTTATGTTAACTGAAATTCCCAACCTTCTCAATTACGATTATCGCGAAGCGACGAGCGAACTGGAAAAGCTCGGCTTTGTGGTAGACAAAACGTTTGCTGATTCCGACGATGTGGCGGCAGATTGCGTAATGCAGATCAGCCCTTCGCCGGGCGAAAAGCTCCCGGCGGGTGCGACGGTCTATCTGACGATCAGCCAAGGCGCCAAAACCGAAACGGTCATTATGCCGTACCTCGTCGGCAAGGACTATGCCACGGCGGAAGCGGAACTTGCCGCCGCACCTCTGACGCTTGTTTCTGTGAGCTACGTTTACAACAATACAATCCCGGAAAACTATGTGGTAAGCCAGACCGTCGAGGCGGGAACGGAGATCCCTGCGTACTCCAAAATCTATTTGCAGATTTCGCTGGGACCGGAAACGACGCCGACACCGTCGCCTTCTCCGGTTCCGACGCAGGATCCGAACGTCGAGTGAGCCGGATGGAAGGACGTATCATCAAGGCGCTGAGCGGCTACTACTATGTCGATACCGGCGCGGATATTATCACTTGCCGTGCCAGAGGAAAGTTCCGGCTGGACGGAACCAGCCCTCTCGTTGGGGATCGTGTGCAGCTGGATGTTTCGCTGGACGGCACGGGTAGTGTGCGGGAAATTCTTCCGCGGCGAAACTACTTCATCCGCCCCGCGGTCGCGAACATCGATCTCATGGTAATGCTTGCTGCCGCAGTCAATCCGATCACGGATCCGTTTCTCATTGACCGGGTGTCCGCGCTCGCGGCGCACCATTCCTGCGATTTTCTCCTCTGTATAAATAAGGCTGATCTAAACCCCGGCGACGAGCTTTTCTCGATCTATTCAGCCTCAGATATCCCCGTGGTGCGAACGAGCGCCGTTACCGGTGAGGGGCTGCCGGAACTCTCCGAGCGCCTGGCCGGCCGGGTCTGCGCTTTTACGGGTAACTCCGGCGTTGGAAAATCCAGCCTTTTGAATGCGCTTTCACCGGAGCTGTCGCTGCTCACCGGCGAGGTCAGCCAGAAACTTGGCCGCGGGCGGCACACGACGCGGCATGTGGAGCTTTTTGCACTCCATAACGGAGGATATGTTGCGGATACGCCGGGGTTCGGATCCTTTGATATTGAGCAGATGGAATCCATCCGCCCGGCGGAGCTGCAATACTGTTTCCCGGAGTTTGAGCCATATCTCGGTTCGTGCCGTTTTACGGACTGTACCCACCGGAACGAGCCGGACTGCGCGGTCCGTGCCGCTGCGGATGAAGAGAAGATTCATCCGTCGCGGCTCGATTCCTACCGCCGCTTGTGGGAACAGGCGAACCGGAAAAAGGACTGGGAAGTCTGAGAATAAGAACATATAATCCCCCGATGCGTACTATGAAGTAAAGCATGGTGCGCATCGGGGGACTGTTTATGCGGCGCGGAAATCGGCGGAGAAACCCCGTCGGGTGGATCATTGTGACGGTGGGGATTATTGTCCTGCTTTCGCAGATCTTGCCGGAAGGGTTCTGGTGGTTCTTGCTCGGCGCGTGTTTGATCGGCGTCGGCATATGCATCAATCGAAATTGCTGTTGAGGAGGATTGCATATGAAGGTTATCTATATCCGGCTTCCCGGCTTTCTCTACCGGATGCTTCTGAAGCTGGAGTGACATATTTTCCAGGCGTTTCTCATAAGGTATACCGAAAACGGACAAGGAGAGGAATGCCTATGGAAGTCAATCTGAAACGGGAAGCCATTCAATACTGCACTCCTGTTTATTCCGATACACTCAGCCGCGAAGAAACGCTGGAAACGGTCGTTTCGGACACTCTGCCGGATGTTGCCCGGATTTTGGACGTGGATGCCGCGGTGTATCTGCGCTCCAAAACGCTGCAGCAGGGGAGTATCCGGATCGAGGGCAGCATACGCGGGACGGTGCTGTATATCGGAGAGGATTCGGAACGTCTGCAAAAGATCGAAACAGAGCTTCCGGTCGTCTTTTCCGCGGAGGCTGAGGGCGCGGAAGATACGGATACGTTGGCGGCGAATGTATGCGTATCGTCGGCAGACGCAAAGCTGCTCAACCCGCGAAAAATCCAGTTTCGCGCCGGAATATGCGCCGCGGTTGTTGTTTACCGCAGCGTAACGGCGGAGCTTCCGGCGGAAGCGGAACAAACGCCGGGGCTCTATACGCTGACCGATACGAAAACCGTCAGCTTTCTTTCCGGCGTAGAAGAAAAGAGCTTTCTTGTCTCCGACGAAGCAGAACTGCCCGCCGGTTGTCCGCCGATGGAAAAGCTTCTCGGCTATTCGCACACGGAAAGCGTCGATGAGCTCAAGCAGGTCGGCGGAAAGATGATTTTACAGGGAACGGTGCGGCTTGATACGCTGTATCTGGC
>CAVIVK010000231.1:0-2322 GCA_963645975.1 Bifidobacteriaceae bacterium
ATATGGCTGCACCGTGTTCCACATGGACGACTTCTTTCTCCGCCCCGAGCAGCGCATCGCCTCGCGCTTTGCCGAGCCCGGCGGAAACGTTGACCGCGAGCGGTTTCTCGAAGAGGTGCTTCTGCCGCTGCGGCGCGGCGAAAAAATCTTTTACCGGCGGTTTGACTGCGCTACCATGCAGCTGCAAAAGCCCATAGAGATCGTGCCGGGGAAGCTCGTCGTCACCGAGGGCGCATACTCCATGCATCCGGAGCTCGCGCCGTACTACGATCTTTCCGTTTTTCTGGATATCGCGCCGGAATTGCAGCGCGAGCGCATTTTGCACCGCAATACGCCGGAGAAGGCGAAGCGCTTTTTCACCGAATGGATCCCGATGGAGCATACGTACTTTGCCGCATTTGATATTCCGGCGCGGTGCACGCTTTGCATTTCCGTAAAATAAGGAGCATTATGAATTACGATTTTATTGCGCTGCGCGCTCGGCCGGAACTCCGGGAGCGCGCCGCCGCGTGGTTCCATGACAAATGGCACGTGCCGGAGGCCGCCTATCTCGAATGCATGACCGCCTATCTCACGGGCGAGACGGAATATGGCTGGTATCTCTGTCTGGACGGCGAAACGATTGTCGGCGGGCTCGGCGTCATCGAGAACGACTTTCACAACCGAAAAGACCTCACGCCGAACGTCTGTGCCGTATACACCGAGCCAGACTACCGCAGCCGGGGTATCGCCGGGCGGCTTCTAAACATGGCCACGGACGACCTTGCCGCAAAGGGCATACCGACCGCGTACCTTGTCACCGATCACACGGGCTTTTACGAGCGCTACGGCTGGGAATATCTCTGCCCGGTGCAATGCGACGGCGAGGCTACGCCGTCTCGGATGTACGTTCACCATGCAAAAACGAAGGAAAATGATATGACCGAAAAGGAAAAAATGCTACGGCATAGGCTGTACGACGCGAACTACGACGAAGCTCTCGCCAAAGAGCGCGACGCCGCCAAGGAGCTGTGCCACCGGTTCAACCTTCTCTCCCCGTCCGATAAGCAAGGGCAGCAGGACATTCTGCGGCAGCTTCTCGGCAAGACCGGCGAGTACCTTACCGTCACCGCGCCGTTCTGGTGCGACTATGGCTACAACATCGAGCTCGGCGAGAATTTTTATTCCAACCACAATCTCGTCATTCTCGACGCCGCCAAGGTCCGGTTTGGGGATAACGTGTTCGTTGCACCAAACTGTGGCTTTTATACGGCAGGACACCCCATCGACGCCGAGCGCCGCAACAAGGGGCTTGAATACGCCTACCCCATCACCGTCGGCGACAATGTGTGGATCGGCGGCGGCGTGCAGGTGATGCCCGGCGTCACGATCGGCAGCAATGTGGTGATCGGTGGTGGGAGCGTCGTTGTGAAGGATATCCCGGATAATTCCGTCGCCGTAGGAAACCCCTGCCGGGTGATCCGCTCCATCACAGAAGCAGATCGCGACATCTGCTATGACCGGGAGGAACAGTATGGAACGGCTTTTTGAACACACGCTCAACACACGCCCGATATTGAAAAACAGCCTCCGCTTTGTCCGGAGCGATGTCCCCGCGCAGGTATCCCCAGCGGAAAAAGAACTGCTCATTGCCGATAACATTACCACGGTCGTCGACCTTCGCACCGCGGCAGAGCGCGCGGAACGGCCTTGCCCGCTCGCGGACGACGCACGGTTTACGTATCTCTGCCTGCCCGTCACCGTGGGAAACGCCGTGCCTGCGACGGCGGATGATGTGTCCCGGCTCTATATTGCCATGGTGGACGACGCGCTGCGCCGCACGATCGACACGATTTGGAACGCGAAAACCAACGTTCTCTACTTCTGCGCTGCCGGGAAGGATCGGACAGGCGTTGTTTCGGCGATCCTTCTTTACAAGTCCGGCATGAGCCGCGAGTACATCGTGGCGGACTTCATGAAAACGAGGGCAAACCTGAAAACGTATCTCGAAGAGTATGCCCGCGAGCACCCCAACATTCGGTTCGATGTCATTCTCCCGCACGAGCGGTATATGGAAGAATTCCTCGCGTGGCTTGAAACACAGAACATATAAAGCGCAGGCAACAGCGCGTTGCTTGCCGATAGCGGCTGCTTTGGGTATAATTTCCTTACGAGGTGATCAGAATATGGAAACAAAAGATGTGATTTTGCAGCTTCGAACCCGGGACAAGCTGTCGCAGGAGGAGCTCGCGGAAAAGCTTTTCGTTACCCGGCAGGCGGTGTCCCGCTGGGAGAATGGCGAAACGCTCCCCAACACGGAAACGCTCAAGCGCCTGTCAGCGC
>CAVIVK010000232.1:0-12691 GCA_963645975.1 Bifidobacteriaceae bacterium
ACTTCAAGGAGTTCGTTTCCCAGTGGAAGACCGTGGTGCTCGGCCTTGCGATCGTTATCGTGGGCGGCATCCTGATGTTCTTCGCCTCCCGCCCGATCCTCGGCAACAACTTTGCCGTGGCGCTCGTCGGCCCGATCACCGGCGGCTGGGTCTCCGCCGTCGTCGTCAACGATGCCATCAAGGCGCTCGGCTCCCCCGATTCTCTGAAGCTCGCCGGTGTTCTGGCCACGATCATTGTCGCGGTGCAGGGTATCATCGGCTACCCTCTCGCCTCCGTGTTCCTGCGCAGCGAGGCCAAGCGTCTCGTCAAGGGCTACAACGCCGGTACCGTGAAGTGGACGCGCACCGTCTTTGAAGGCGAAGAGGCCTCGCAGACCGCCGTTGTCAAGAAAAAGCTCATTCCCCCTCTGGCCGCCAAGTACCAGACCCCGTTCATCCTGCTCGGCAAGGCCTGCCTTGTGTCCCTGCTGTCGTTCTGGATTTCCAATCTCACCGGCGGCGCCGTGCACAGATACGTCATCTGCCTCATCATGGGCGTTATTGCACAGGAGATCGGGTTCCTGGAGCATGACGTCATGAAGAAGTCCAACTGCTACGGCATCGGCCTTGTGATCTGCATGGTCTCCATCCTCGTGTTCCTCACCGCTGTCACGCCGCAGGATGTTCTGAGCCTGCTGCCTGTCGTCCTTGGCGCTTTCGTCATCGGCCTTCTCAGCATGTTTGTGATCGCCATTGTCGTCGGCAAGATCTTCAAGTTCAGCTGGCAGATGAGCTGCGGCATCGCCTGCTCGTGCCTGTTCGGCTTCCCGGGAACGTTTGTCGTCTCCACCGAAGTCTCCAAGCAGATCGGCACGACCGACGACGAGCGCCAGATGCTGCTCGACAACATTATGCCCAAAATGCTCGTGGCGGGCTTTGTCTGCCTGACGATCACCTCGGTGGTCATCACCGGCGTTTTCGTCAATTACCTCGTGGTATAAAAATCTGCATTACTTAATAACCCGCCGTCCCTGCGGCGGGTTATTTCAACGAAAAGGAGTATACACCCGATATGAGTGAAATTATTCGCAAGCAGTACTGCGTCGGCGGCGTCTGGAAGGATTCCAAAACGGAAAAATGGATGCCGGTGACCGACTCGTCCACGGGCGAGGTCATTGCGGAAGTTCCCTCCTGCACGCAGGACGAGGTTCTCGAAGCGATCGACGCGGCGGACAAGGCGTTTAAGGAGTGGAGCCAGGTCTCCGTTTCCAAGCGCACCCAGATGATGTTCAAATGGCGCAACATTCTCGTTGAGCACCTGGACGAGCTCACCTATCTCTGTGCCAAGGAGCTCGGCAAAAACCTCAGCGAGGCGCGCGGCGACGTGCTCAAGGCCATCGAGCCGACCGAGCTCGCCTGCGCTACGCCGTTTGTTTCGCAGGGCTCTGCGTCCCTGCAGGTCACGACCGGGTTCGATACGGCCACCTACCGCATGCCGCTCGGCGTTGTGGCGGGCATCGTGCCGTTCAATTTCCCGGCGATGATCCCCTGGGGCTGGATGGTCCCGCTCGCGATCGCCACGGGCAACACGGTTGTGCTCAAGGCCGCCTCGCAGACGCCGCTCACCGCCATGCGCATCATGGAGCTCTTCTACGAAGAGGGCGGCTTCCCGGCGGGCGTTGTGAACCTTGTCACGTGCTCGCGCGGCGAGTCCGAGGTGCTGCTGACCGACCCGCGCGTCAAGGCCGTCACGTTCGTCGGAACGACGGAGGTCGGCAAGCACATCTATTCGATCGCCGCGGCACACGGCAAGCGCGTCCAGGCGCAGTGCGAGGCGAAAAACCACGCGCTCGTGCTGGAGGACTGCGATCTGGAGAGCACCGTGAACGCGATCATCAATTCCACCTACGGCTGCGCCGGCATGCGCTGCATGGCGCTGCCTGTCATCGTGGTGCAGGAGAGCATTGCGGACAAGTTTGTCGCTCTGCTCAAGGAAAAGGCGATGGCGATGAAGGTCGGCTGCGCCTATGACCCCGAAACGAAGCTCGGCCCCGTTGTGAGTGCAAAGCATAAAAAGTCCATCTGCGACTGGATCCAGCGCGGCGTTGACGACGGCGCGGAGCTCGTGCTCGACGGGCGCGATATCGTAGTGCCGGGCTATGAGAACGGATTCTTCGTCGGGCCGACGATTCTCGATCATGTCACGCCCGACATGGCCATCGGCCAGCGCGAGATTTTCGGGCCGGTCACGCTCATCAAGCGCGTCAAGACGTTTGAAGAGGGGTTGGCCGTCATGAACGCCAACCCGTTTGCCAACGGTTCGGCCATCTTCACCCAGAGCGGCTATTACGCCCGTCAGTTTGAAATGCTCACCGACGGCGGCATGGTCGGCATCAACGTCGGCATCCCTGTGCCCTCGGCGTATTTCCCGTTCTCCGGCAACAAGGACTCGTTCTTCGGCGACCAGCACGTGCTCGGCCTGGATGGCGTGCGCTTCTATACCCGTGCCAAGACCGTCACCAAGCACTGGTACGATGAGCACTCCCGCAAAAAGACCGTTGACACCTGGGAAGGTACAGTCGAGAGAAACTGAACACCGCGAAAAAAGCTCCCGATGCAGCTGCATCGGGAGCTTTTCTGCGCATTAGTTTTGATGGAAGATATCCTCCGGCGCATGCGGCGCGAAGCAGACGAGCGCTGCGGCATTGAGATCGCAGCGGTGCATGTCCACGGCGCGGATGCGGCGGTTTTCGTAGGTTGTATAGTAATAGATGCCGCGCTGTGCGCTGCAGCAGGAGGTATAGATCGTGATCTCGTGCTTGCCCGGCTCCACCTCACAGCAGCCGCGCACCTGCTCGACGGTGCCGAGAATGTGGAAAAACTGGCTGACGCTCTCCGTTTCCGAATCGCCGGAAACGGCGTTGGCGCGCGTGAACGTCGCACGCACAAAGCGCGAACCCGACGAGAGGTCGCCGGGGAGCCCGAGCGCTCCCATGCCGCGGCTGTAGGAGCGCAGATCGAGCGCGGGGGCGAACGTATTTTCCGGCTGCCGCGGGGAGAGCGACCGGTAATCGTTCAGCCGGAAGAGCTGCTGTGGGAACGGCGGGTTGTTCGTCAAAACCCCGGCGGGGTTATCGTATACGTGCAGGCCGTCCGCCGTGGACTCGATCGTGACGCACTCGTCCTTATCCGCGAGCAGCCAATGGAGCTGCGCGGCGGGAAGCTGCGCGGAAAACGGCGTGCCGGTAAGGTTTGTCTCCGCGAGCAGCGCGCGAGCCTCCGAAACGGAAGCGCACTTCGTGAGGATCCACGGAATGAATTCAAACTGCGCGACGTCCCGCGCATCGCCGCGCGGCGCGGCGTATACGGCGTTGCCGACAAAGTTCAGCCCTGCCATGCAGAGACCCTTTTCGTTCACGGCGTCGTAGTAGAGCGGGTAGCCGCCGGCCACGTGCGCCATGCCGAGCAGGGCGTAGTGCCCGTCGAGAGCTGCGCCGCCGCGAAAGGCGAGCGGGAAGCGCCGGGGCGTTACGACGATTTTTTCGCCGTAGGAAAATTCGTAGTCAAGCGTCCGGCCAAAATAGAAGCCGGATGTTTTGTATGTGGCGGCTGTGCACATGATGGGATACCTCGTTTCGGATGTTATGGGGGTTACGGGAGAAACCCCTCAGTCAGCGGCTATGCCGCTGACAGCTCCCCTCGTCAGGGGAGCCGAGATAGTGTTCGGATAACTAACCTGCCTCCCCTAATAGGGGAGGTGGATTTTGCCGCAGGCAAAAGACGGAGGGGTTTTCCCTCCATCTTGTAGTATACCTCAATCGAGTGTTTTGTAGTAGGGACAGATATCGGCATATGTCCCGTCGTCGAGCCGGAACCCGCCGGGGATCGTGCCGAGCTGCGTGAAGCCGAGCCGTTCGTAGAGATGGCGCGCGTGCGTATTGAATGCGACGACCGCGTTGAACTGCATGATGCGAAAGCCGAGCGCTTTTGCCTGCGCGAGGCAGTCTTTCACGAGCGCTTCGCCGATGTGCCCGCCGCGCGCCGTGCCCTTCACGGCGTAGCTCGCGTTTGCGATATGGCCGCAGCGGCCGACGTTGTTCGGGTGCAGGATGTAAAGCCCGAGAATTTCGCCGCTCTCGTTCACGGCGACGCCGGTATGGCTCTGCGCGGAGAAAAACTCTGCGCCGGTCGTCTCGGTAAGAGGCTCCGTTTGCGGGAAGGCAACGCCGTCGCGAACGACCTCGTTCCAGATCTCCGCCGCCGCGCCAAGGTCGGCGGGGGTGTATTTTCTTACGGTAATGGTCATGGAAATTGCTCCTTTGGGATATATCAGTTGTTTTCTGCTCCGGCAGTAAGTTTGCCGAAGCGGGTGAAGAACATGGTGGCTGTCGTGCAAACGGCGAGCGTATCGGAAACGGGCTCGGCGAGGAACACGGCGAAGGCGGCGTTTTCAAAGATGCCGAGCCGCGGCAGGATCAGAATGAGCGGGATGAGCAGCAGTACCTTGCGCAGCAGCGCAAGGAAGATCGCGATCTTCGCCTGCCCGAGCGCAATAAAGCTCTGCTGGCAGGCAATCTGGATGCCGAAAATGCCGCTTGCGGCCATGTATATGCGCATCGCCCACGCGGTGTAGGCGGAAAGCTCTGCGTCCGGCGTGAAGATTCCGGCAACCGTACCGGGGAGGAACATGCATACCGCCCAGATGAGCATAGACCCCGTGAGGCAGCTTACAAACAGGATGCGAAACGTTTCGCGCACGCGCTGTCCGTTCCCTGCGCCATAGCTGAAGCTCATGATGGGCTGCGCGCCCTGCGTGAGACCGTGCAGAAGCTGCATGGAAAGACTCATCACGGAAGTCAAAATCGTCACCGCGCCGACGGCGGTATCACCGGCGAAGCGGAGGAGCGTCACATTGAAGCTCACCGCGACAAGGTTTTCCGTGATCTGCATGATAAACGGCGAGAGCCCCAGCGCGAGACAGGGGAGAAGAAGCTTCCCATCCAGCCGCAGATTCTTTGTGCGCAGCCGCAGCGTGGACTTTTCCGAGCAGAGGAAGCGCACGACCCACGCGCATGAGACCGCCTGCGAAAGGATCGTTGCGAGTGCCGCGCCGCGCACGCCCATGCCGAAAACGAACATGAACAGCGGATCGAGCACAATGTTGAGTACTGCGCCGATCGTCACGGTGAGCATGCTCGTTGTGGAAAAGCCCTGCGCGGTGATGAAGGCGTTGAGCCCCAGCGCGAGCTGCACAAAGATCGTGCCGAGACTGTAGATCGTGATGTATTCGAGCGCGTAGGGGAGCGTCGCCTCGCTCGCGCCGAAGAGCCGGAGGATCGGCGCGGGGAAGAGCTGCATGATGAGGGTGAGCACAAGCGAAATGCCGCAGAGCGTGAACGTACACGTGCCGATAATTCGTTCCGCGCCGTCCGGATCGCCCTTGCCCAAAAGCATGGATACCCGCGGCGCGCCGCCCGCGCTCACGAGCGCGGCAAACGCCGAGATGATCATGATGGCCGGAAGCGTCACGCCGACGCCGGTGAGCGCCGCTGCGCCGATGTCCGGCAAATGGCCGATGTAGACGCGGTCTACAATATTATAAAGAACGTTTACGAGCTGCGCCAATATAGCCGGGAGCGCCAGACGCCAGAAGAGCTTGCCGACCGGCGCGGTGCCGAGCGCGGGGTTATTTTTCTGTAGCATGGGGTTTCACCTTAACTTATAAAAACTAAAACCATATTATATCACGCCGCGCCGCAAAGAGAAAGAGGGCAAAAGCGCGTTGCAAAGAGCGCGCCGGCGCGGTAAAATGGAGACGATAAAACTTGCTTCCGGGAGGAACGGAATATGGACTTGGCAAAACTGCAAAACGGCAGCGATGTGCGCGGCGTGGCGCTCGCGGGCGTGGAGGGCGAAGCGGTCACGCTCGACGATGCCGCCGTGCGCGCCATCGCGGGCGGCTTTGCGCGCTTTCTGCGCGCGCGGCTCGGGAAAGAAAACTTCCGCGTGAGCGTCGGGCGCGATTCGCGCCTTTCGGGCGAGGCCGTCGCCAAAACGCTCTGTGAAACGCTCGCCGCGTGCGGCGCGGCGGTGACCGATCTCGGCCTCTGCACCACCCCGGCGATGTTCATGACGACCGTGACGGGGGAGAACCCCTTCGAAGCGGCGGTCATGATCACGGCAAGCCACCTGCCGTGGAACCGCAACGGGCTCAAATTCTTCACCGCCGCGGGCGGTGCGGAGAGCGCGGACGTGCGCGAAATCCTCCGTCTGGCCGCGGAGGAGACACCGCTTGCCCCCGGCGGGAGTGTGGCGCAGGGCGAATTCATGGAGACCTATGCCGCCATATTGCGCGAAAAGATCATCGCCGCGGCAAACGGCAACGAAAAGCCCCTTGCGGGTAAGCGCATCGTGGTAGACGCCGGAAACGGCGCGGGCGGCTTTTTTGCCGAGCGCGTGCTCGCCCCTCTCGGCGCGGACACGGCGGGCAGCCGCTATCTCGACCCCGACGGGCATTTCCCCAACCATGTGCCGAATCCTGAACTGCCGGAGGCCATGGACAGCATCCGCACGGCGGTGCTCGAAAGCCATGCCGATTTCGGCATCATCTTTGATACCGACGTAGACCGCGCCGGGGCGGTGCTCTCGGACGGCGAAGAGCTCAACCGCAACCGTCTCATCGCGCTCATCTCCGCTATCCTGCTGTGCGAGCACCCCGGCACGGCGATTGTGACCGACTCCGTCACCTCCGCGGGGCTTGCGGAGTTCATCACCGCGCACGGCGGCGTGCACCGCCGCTTCCGCCGCGGCTACCGCAACGTGATCAACGAGGCGCTGCGCCTCAATGCCGCCGGGCACGACTGCCAGCTCGCCATCGAGACCTCCGGCCACGCTGCGCTCAAGGAAAATTTCTTCCTCGATGACGGCGCCTATCTCGTCACGCGTTTTCTCATGGAGATCGCCGCGGGGCGGGAGCTCGAAAGCCTGCTCACGGGGCTTCGCGAGCCGGTGGAGAGCCGCGAGTTCCGGCTGAAAATCCTCGCGGAGGATTTTCGCGCGGCGGGAACGGCGGTGCTCGATTCTCTCACGGAGTATGTGAAGGAACAGCCCGGCTGGAGTATGGCACCGGATAACTGCGAGGGTGTGCGCGTGAATCTCGATAAGGCGCACGGCGACGGATGGTTCCTTCTCCGCCTCTCGCTGCACGATCCGATTTTGCCGCTCAACATCGAGAGCGACAAAGAGCACGGCGCGCGCACGATCGCCCGCGAGCTCGCCCCGTTCCTCGCGCAGCAGACCGGTATCGACGCTTCCGCCGCGCTGGAATTTACATTGTAAAGCGCTGCGGCGCATTGTAAAGCCATGCAAAGGATGACTGTGCTTCACACGAGGACAAACTACACAAAACGCTACAAAAATGCACCATTGTTCTATTGCATTTTCCCAATGAAGCGGCTATAATGTAAAGCACAAATTCCCATACAGGGGATCATTTTTAGGAGGAAGATAACCCATGAAGAAAGCACTTGCTCTCATTCTGGCTCTGGTTATGGTTCTCTCGCTGGCTGCCTGCGGCACCCAGGCCGAGACCCCGGCCACCGAGCCGACGGAAGCTCCGGCGGAACAGCCTGCCGAGCAGCCCGCTGAGACCGAAGCTGAGCCGAAGGATTACTCCGGCTACACCATCCGCATCTACTCCAACTCCAACTCGACCGAGCGCACCACGTGGCTCATCGAGGCGGCGAAGGAAGCCGGCTTTACCATCAGCATTGACGATAACAGCGTCATCTCCGGCGACACGGCGGCCGTGCAGGCTGCCAACGAGAAGAAGGACGGCGACATCCTCTTCGGCCTGAACGAAGTCCGCTGGGGCCAGGTCGTGAACGGTGTTTACGAGAACCTGTCCCTCGTTGACTGGACTCCGTCCTGGGCGGATCAGGTTGGCCAGTACAAGTATGACGGCAAGGCCTACGGTCTCGTCATCCAGAACGTCCTGATGCTCTACCGTACCGACGAGCTCGGCACCAACGGCGAAGAGCTTCACTTTGCCCACTGGGCCGACGTCGTTGACAGCGGCTACACCTGGTACCGCCAGAACAAGGTCGGCGGCACGACCAACGCCAACATCAACTCCGCCATGCTCTACCCCTTCACCGATCCCACCTCTCCCGCCGGCGGCATCTCCGTTGATGGCTGGAAGACCCTGTGGAAGTACTGCGCCGAGGGCAAGTTCGGCGGCGACGACTGGAAGTACGGCTTTGATCCTCTGAACAAGGGCGACGTTGCTGTTTCCTCGTTCTACTCCTCCTCCCTCTACGGCAAGCTGGACGCCGCGGCGGAAGGCTCCGAGCACCCCATCACCGATTGCTGGAAGCTCGTCGACATTGACGACGGCACCTACTACATCGCCGAGTACCTCGGCATCCTGAACAAGGAAGGCCGCACCGAGGAAGAGACCGAGGCTGTCAAGGCGTTCGCCGAGTGGTTCGGCTCCGCCGAGACTCAGGCTGCCTGGGCCGAAGAGTTCGACTCCTTCCCCTGCAACCAGGGTGCTGTTGAGCTGGTCTACGGCTCCGACGTTCCCGAGATCTACCTCATCAAGAACTTCGCTCTCACGACCGTTCCCGGCACCGACATGACCTACGCCGCTTACGTCGCTGCTCACAGCGCCGAGTGGACGAACATCATGACCAACCTCGGCTTCTACTGGTCCGACGCCAGCAACGCTCCCACCGAGCCCGACTGGGATAACGCCGACTGGGCGACCCTGACGCAGAAGGCTGAGTAATTCTCCGTCACCTTGAAATTCTGTATGGCGAGCCCCCGCGGCTCGCCATACTTCGTATTTTCCGAAAAATCATCCGCCGCCCATCCATAGTCCCGGCAAAAGAGAGGAAGGAATGCCACTGTGATCCGGCTCAATAACATCGTCGTCAAATTCGGCGACTTCACCGCGCTGCACGACATCAACGTCCATGTGAAAGAGGGCGAATTCTTCACGTTCCTTGGCCCGTCCGGCTGCGGCAAAACAACAACGCTCCGCACCATTACCGGCTTCATCGAGCCGGCCGAGGGACAGGTGTTCGTCCGCGACCGGGACATCACCCACGTTCCCATCGAGGATCGAAACATCGGCATCGTGTTCCAGAGCTATGCGCTCTTCCCGACGATGACCGTGTACGACAACATCGCGTTCGGCCTGCGCGTTAAGAAAATGAAGAAGGCCGAGGTGGACGAAAAGGTCCGCGCCATCGCCAAAAAGGTCGACCTTTCCGACGAGCAGCTCAAGAAGGCCGTGTCGCAGCTCTCCGGCGGCCAGCAGCAGCGCGTCGCCATCGCCCGCGCGCTCGTCACCGAGCCCGCCATCATCTGCCTGGACGAGCCGCTTTCCAACCTGGACGCGAAGCTGCGCGTTCAGCTCCGTCTGGAGCTCAAAAAGATGCAGAAGGATTTCGGCATCACGAGCATTTACGTCACCCACGATCAGGAGGAGGCGCTCACGCTCTCCGACCGCATCGCGGTGTTCAACAAGGGCGTGATCGAGCAGATCGGCACGCCGAACGAAATTTATAATCACTCCGCCACGGAATTCGTGTGCAACTTCATTGGCGACATCAACCGTCTCTCGGATGACGTTGTGGCAAAGCTCAACGCCAACGGCGCGCAGCTTGACCCGGCACATCACCACTACATCCGCCTTGAGCGCGTCCATGTGAACGACGCCGCCCACGCGGAGAGCGGCGCCGTAGAGCTTTCCGGCACCGTGGAATCGAGAGAGTATTACGGTCTGTACATAAAGTATTACATCAACATCGGCAGCCAGACGCTCAAGGTCATCGAGCGCAACGACGGTGTGCATCTGCACGATACCGGCGATGCCGTGACCGTCACCGTGCATGCGGACGATCTCATGAGCTACGCTCCCAACGGGGAGGAGGCCGAGAAATGACGCTGCGGCCGAAGCCTTTCCAGCCGATCAAAATGCTGCAGATCATCGGCGGCGTTTTCTTCGCATATCTCTTCTTCGGGTTCATGCTGCTGCCGTGCCTGAACACGCTCACCAGCATTTTCACCGTGAAGAATGCCGCCGGGGAGACCGATCCCCTCGCGGTCATCCGTTTCTTCCTCGCCGGGTCGATGCCCCAGTACGTGTGGAACTCGCTCAAGCTGGCGCTGTGCCTTGTCGTCACGGTCAACGTTGTCGGCATTTCCATCGTGCTGCTGACCGAGTACTTCGACATCAAGGGCGCGAAGATTCTTCGCCTTGGCTATATGACGACGCTCATCTACTCCGGCGTTGCGCTCGTCACGGGCTACATGTTCCTGTACGCCGGTGACGGCATCCTCACCACCCAGCTCAAGGAGATCATCCCGAACTTCAACACCAACTGGTTCACCGGCTTCAACGCGGTGCTCTTCACGATGACGTTCGCCTGCACGAGCAACCACGCGCTCTTCCTGCGCAACGCCATCCGCAGCATCGACTATAATACCGTCGAGGCCGCGCGCAACATGGGCGCGAGACCGTTTAAGGTGCTCTGGAAGGTCGTATTCCCGACGCTTCTGCCGACGCTTTTCTCGCTCACGGTTATGACGTTCATCACCGGCCTTTGCGCGATGAGCGCGCCGACGCTGCTCGGCTATGACTCCATCAACCCGGAGATCGTCCGTCTGGCCGGTTCGTCCGTGGCGGACGAGGCGTTCCCGCAGGCGCGCGCGGCGCTGCTCTCGATCATCCTTGCGTGCTTCACGATCCTTTTGCTCACCATCCTCTCGTCTTACGAGCGCAAAGGGCATTACCTCTCCGTTTCCAAAACGAAGGCGAAGCTCCAGAAGCAGAAGATCACGAACCCCGTCGCGAACGTTCTCGCGCACATCTACGCCTACGTTCTCTTCATCATCTACATGACGCCGGTCGTCATGATCGTCATCTTCTCGTTCCAGACGTACAGCGCCGTTCGTATGCGCAAGCTCGATCTGACGCAATGGACGCTTGTGAACTACTTCGGCAAGCAGGACTATCAGTATCTGACGTCCCGCGGCTCCTACAAGACCCGCGTCGGCTCCATCTCCGGCGTGTTCTCCAACGAGGCGACGCTCGGCGGCATCCAGACGAGCTTTGTCATGTCCGTCATCGCCGCGGCACTCGCGTGCGTGATCGTCGTTATCGCCTGCAACTACATTTTCAAGCACAAGAAGACCGGCACGATCCTTGAGTACGCGCTGCTCTTCCCGTGGCTGCTGCCGACGATCCTCATCTGCTACTCCTACCGCACGTTCTTTAATAGCGGCGACGTCTGGTACGTGTTCGGCCAGAACCTGTACTATGCCGACCGGGTGCGGATATTGATCGTCATCGCCTACACGGTTGTGAAGCTGCCGTTCTCGCTGCGCATGATCAAGGCGGCGTTCTACGCCATCGATGAGGAGCTGGAGGACGCCGCGCGAAATCTCGGCTCCGGGCCGGTGCGGACGTTCCTCAAAGTAAAGCTCCCGATCATATTGCCGAGCGTGCTCGCGGTGTTCGCGCTGAACTTCAACGCGCTCTTCACCGAGTACGACATGTCGGCCACGTTCGCCAGTACCTACGGCACGACGTACGCCATGGTCATCCAGAGCATGTGCCGCGAGGAGGGCCTGTATGGCTACAACGTCAACGCCTCCGGCCGCCGGTGCGCGTCGACGGTGTTCATCATGCTCGTGTCGGGACTCATTTTGTATCTTGTCTACGGCGTGGGCGCGCGCGATCTTGGCGAACGGCTCGAAGCGCGTGACCGCCGCCGCAAACAGATCGACCGCGTGAAGGCCGTGTTCCATAAGAAACAGCCGGCGGAGGCGGCCAGCCCGCAATGATACAGAACATCCTTTTTGATATGGGCAACGTGCTCATCCGGTTCGACCCGCACACGTATGTGCAAAAGGTCGGCCTTTCGGAGAGCGAGCAGCAGCTCATGCTGCGCGAGCTCTACGGCAGCATCGACTGGATCGAGCTCGACCGCGGCACGATCGACGAAGCGGAGATCATCGACCGGGTTACAGCGCGCGTCGGTGAGCCGCTGCGCGGCGCGGTCGAAAAGCTTGTCTGCCACTGGGACCGCCCGGAGCTGCCCGTCGAGGGCATGAAGGCGCTCACGGACGAGCTGTACGAAAAGGGATACGGTTTGTATCTCCTTACGAACGCGGGGCCGCGCCACAAAGAATACTGGCCGCGATTCGCGGCGGCGGAGCACTTCCCGGAGGAGCGCATTTACCGCTCCGCGGACGTGAAGCTGCTAAAGCCCGATCCGGCGTTCTTTGAAGGGGCGCTTGAAAAGTTCGGCCTCGACCGCAGCGAGTGCGTGTTCATCGACGACTCGGCCGCGAACGCCGAGGGCGCGCAGCGCGCGGGGCTGGATGCCATCGTCTTCTTCGGCGATGCCGCCCGTCTGCGCAAGCAATTGCGCGCGCGCGGCGTGGACGTAAGCGAATAAGAGTAAAGAAGTGCGGGAGCATTGCTCCCGCGCTTTTTTGCCTTTGAAGGAGAGATTGCCAAGAACCCCTCAGTCAGCCTGGCGGCTGACAGCCCCGCCCCCCTCTCTGCCGCCTTCGGCGGCATCTCTCCCCGCTGGGGAGAGTCTGCCCCTGTTAGGGGAGCCAAGTGGGTTTGCGGCAAACTATCTTGCCTCCCCTATTAGGGGAGGTGGCAAAAACGAAGTTTTTGACGGAGAGGTTT
>CAVIVK010000233.1:0-3391 GCA_963645975.1 Bifidobacteriaceae bacterium
CGAGCATCGGCTTCAAGAGGTTGCCGGCGTCCATGCTGCCCTCGGTCTTGCCCGCACCGACGATGGTGTGCAGCTCATCGATGAAGAGGATGATGCCGCCCTCGCTCTTGCGGACTTCCTCGAGCACGGCCTTGAGCCGTTCCTCAAATTCGCCGCGGTACTTGGCACCTGCGATCAGCGCGCCCATATCGAGCGAGAAAATGGTTTTATCCTTGAGCCCTTCGGGCACGTCGCCGCGCACAATGCGCTGCGCCAGTCCCTCGGCGATGGCCGTTTTGCCGACGCCCGGCTCACCGATGAGCACGGGGTTGTTCTTCGTTTTGCGCGAGAGGATGCGGATGACGTTGCGAATCTCGTTATCGCGGCCGATCACAGGGTCAAGCTCGTTTTCGCGGGCGCGCTTGACGAGGTCGGTGCCGTATTTGGCAAGGGCATCGTAGGTGCTCTCCGGGTTGTCGCCGGTCACGGGGCCGGTCTTGACCTTGGAAAGTGCTTCGGTGAAGGCAGCCTTCGTGATGCCGTGATCGGAGAAAATGCGCTTGATGGCCGGAGTAGCGGCGGCAAAAATGCCGATCATCAGATGCTCGACGGAGATGTACTCGTCGCCCATCGACTTTGCGGCCTTCTCGGCAGCGCTGATAGCACGGTCGCACTCCGGGGAGAGATACACCTCGCTCACGTTGCCGACCTTCGGCAGCGCGGCAATGGCGGTATCGAGTTCGGAGAGGACGGCGTTGCAGTCCACCTTCATTTTGCCGAGCAGGGACGGGATCAGCCCGCCGTCCTGATCGACGAGAGCATAGAGCAAATGCTCCGGGGTGATATAGTTGTTGCGGTTTTCCTCCGCCATGGATTTGGCGGTGCGAACCGCGTCCAGACTTTTCTGGGTGAATTTTTCAGCGTTCATGAAAATCCCTCCTTAATGAATTAAGAAAAGAAATGGTATACAAAAATTAGATCAGCACAGCGGCGCGGCGCATGGCCGTAAACCACTCGCGCTCGATGACGCGCGCATCCATCTCGCCGCTCACATAGCCCTTCATCAACCGGTCAAAGAGCTGGATGTACTCGCTGATGGCCTGCGCCAGCTCGTCGGCGGTACAGTCCTTCGTCGGCGGCGCAATGGAGCGGACGAACTTGCCGTCATAGAGCGCATACTGGCGCTCCATTCCGGCGGGCAGATGCGCGTCCTCGATGCGCTTCCAGAGACGGAAAAACTCCGTCATGGCGCGGATGAGCGCTTCGGACTGCGTGCGGAAGAGCACCGTCAGCTCGCCGATGGAGTTCTCATCGCCGCCGTGCAGCTCCAGCTCGTACTTGACCGTCGGGCGGTATTTATACTGCAAAGAGCTCTTGAGCGACATGGTGCTGCTGTTCGGCGAGAAAAACGGCACCAGCTCGCGCGAGGGGCTGATGAGCTGCTCCAGCGCGGAGAAAATGTCGTTGATGCGGCGCTCCGGCGTTGTATAGTTCACATATTCGGCGAGGATCTGATTGATGAGGTTTGACCGGCTCGTCCCCAGCCGGTGCGCGAGCGCGTCCACCTCGCGGACGACTTCCTCGTTGAGCATCAGGCTGTACAATGTCTTCTTCAAAAGGAATCATCTCCTTTGACCTATTTTGACCTTTCGAGCATAGTATAACACAAGAAAAACTTTTGTCAATAGTTTTATATAAATTATTTTGCAAATTATATTTTGATGCGTGCAGTTTTTAGATGTGGAAAGCGCCCCGACCAGCGGTCGAGGCGCTTACTTTATTATTTATAGGGACTATAGTCCGGCAATATGGCGGAAGCGGCGTAGGTGTCGATCATATAGACCGAGGCATCGCCCACCATGGTGGCATAGCCGGGCAGGACGTTTGCTTCTATATCGCTGCTCATGCCCTTTAAGAGGACACGCGCCATCCAGACAATGTTCCGCGCCGAGAGATCGCTCGTGAGATTCTCCTGATAGATTTTCCAGAGGCCGGGCAGCGCGGCGAGCGTCTGCGGGCGTATCCATTGCTTCATAGCGGCCTTCATCACCGCGCGCTGCACCTCCGTGCGGCCGATGTCGGCATTGGCATACCCGGAGCGGAACCGAACGACCCACATAAGCTGCTCGCCCGTGAGGTGCTGTTCGCCGGCCTTCAGATGAATGAACAGATTCTGGTCGGGATCGTCATAATCCATATCCATGGGCACATCAAAGTCCAGCCCGCCGAGCAGGTCGACCGCCTCCACAAAGGCGTTGAGATCGATAAGGGCATAAGCGTCCGGCATAAAGCCGATAACGTTTTTCACCTGCTCCATGAGCTGCTCCATACCCTTTTCCCCGCCGCCGACCGCGCCATAGGCCGAGTTGATTTTCGGCACATAATAGGCGGGCGCGTAGGTATCACGCGGGATGCTCAAAAGGCGAACGCTGCCCTCACTCCGGTCGAGCGTCAGAAGCAGTATCGTATCGGTGCGCGTTCCGTCCTCGTCCGTGCCGCAGAGCAAAATTGTGCTCCGCCCCGAAATGCGGTCAAGGTTATCCGGGTTTCGCACCGGCGCTTTGCCGACGAGCACCACCGCGATAATGGCGAGCAGCACGAGCGTGACGAGAAAGCGAAGAAAGCCCCCCTTGCGGCGGCGCTTTTTCTTCTTGGGCTTCTCGCTCGGCTCCGGTGATGCAGCAGGCGCATCCTCGGGGGCATAGGAAACGGCCTCTTCTTCCTCCGGCTCGGGCGCAGCATCCTCATCGGCGCATTCTTCGTCGTAGTCCTCTTCGAAGGTTCCGTCGTCCTCGTCCGCCTGCTGCTCTTCGCGCTCGCGCTGCGCGTAATAGGCGTCGCGCTGCGCATAGTAAGCATCCCGGCGGGCATAGTAGGCGTCGCGCTCGGCATAGTATTCCTCCCGCGCCTCCGGCGAGAGATGCCGCCCCGCGGCGGGGTATTCCTCCGGCGGGGTGTTCCAGTCGGCGAAATAGTCCTCCTGCGGCGTGCCGTCCCAGTTGGTGGGGGTTCGGTTTGTATTGTCGCTTTGTTTCATGGCATTTCGTTCCTAAAGCATGTGATATCTGTTAGACGGTTTTCGCCGTCCGGGGGTTCATTGTAGCAGGGTTTTGCCCGCAGGGCAAGAAAAAACGCGCGTACCGGAAATCCAGCACGCGCGTTTTTGTCAGATTACGTTGATCAGCCGATGCCGCCCCACGCAGCGCCGAAGATGAGCGCCAGCAGAGAGAGCACGCAGTAGGCGTACTTGCCGAGGGGGTAGAACCAGCCGCCGATCGGCTTCTTGATGCCGTAGGACACGGCCTCGATCGCCGTCTCCTTCTTGAGCACCCAGAAGAACATGATGCCGGCAAGGAGAGCGCCGAGCGGGCAGATGTAAATGGACACCACGTCCATCCAGTCGGAGACGATG
>CAVIVK010000234.1:0-6535 GCA_963645975.1 Bifidobacteriaceae bacterium
CGAGGGCTCCGACGCCATCTCCCCCGCCCCGCACCACGACATCTATTCCATTGAGGACCTGCGCCAGCTCGTCTACTCGCTCAAGGAGGCGACGCAGTATAAAAAGCCGGTCATCGTAAAGGTTGCGGCAGTACACAACATCGCCGCCATCGCAAGCGGCATCGCCCGCAGCGGCGCAGACATCATCGCCATCGACGGCTACCGCGGCGGCACGGGCGCCGCGCCCACGCGCATCCGTGATAACGTTGGCATTCCCATCGAGCTCGCTCTCGCCGCCGTTGACCAGCGCCTGCGCGACGAGGGCATCCGCAGCAGCGTTTCCCTCATCGCGGGCGGCAGCATCCGCTCGTCCGCCGACGTCGTCAAGGCCATCGCCCTCGGCGCAGACGCCTGCTACATCGGCACCGCGGCGCTTCTCGCGCTCGGCTGCCATCTGTGCCGCTCGTGCCACACGGGGCGGTGCAACTGGGGCATTGCCACGCAGAATCCCGAGCTCGTCAAGCGTCTCGATCCCGACGTCGGCGCAGAACGGCTCGTGAATCTTGTCACGGCGTGGAAGCGCGAGATCAAGGAAATGATGGGCGGCATGGGCATCAACTCCATCGAGGCGCTGCGCGGCAACCGCGTCATGCTCCGCGGCATCGGTCTCACGGAGAAGGAACTCGAAATTCTCGGCGTTGCCCACGCCGGAGAATGACGGTGGAAAACTGCGGAAAGGTGTGATATTATGGATTATATAGAAGCAGGCTCGCTCTCCTTTTCGGAGCTGAATGAGACCATCCGCAGCGCCGGGGCAAAATGCCGCGTGAGCGCGTGTCTCGGCCAGCGGTTCATTGCCGCCGGCATGTCCCGCAAGAGCATTGAGATCGACGGCATCCCCGGCAACGCGCTCGGCGCGTACCTCAACGGCGCGGACATCACCGTCCACGGCAACGCGCAGGACGCCGTCGGCGACACGATGAGCGCCGGACGGATTGTCATCTACGGCAACATCGGCGACGCCGCCGGATACGCCATGCGCGGCGGCGAGATCTTCGTGGAGGGCAACGCGGGCTACCGCGCCGGCATCCACATGAAGGAATACAAGGAACATAAGCCCGTCATCGTCATCGGCGGGCGCGCCGGGAGCTTTCTCGGCGAATACCAGGCCGGCGGGCTCATCCTTGTGCTTGCGCTGCATACGGACGGCAAACCCGTCACCGGCTATTTCCCCTGCACCGGTATGCACGGCGGAAAAATGGTTTTCCGCGGCGATGTATCGCGCGTGCCGTTCCCAAGCCAGGTGACGGCACACGCCGCTACTGAGGCGGACATGGCAGAGTTTGCGCCCTATGTACGCGAGTACTGCCGTCTGTTCGGATGCGACGCGGAGGCCATGCTCCGCGATCCCTATACCGTCGTCACGCCGGACAGCAAGAATCCCTATAAGCAGATGTACGTTTCCGACTGAGAAAGGCAGGAGCAGCATGAAGTATTCCGAGTCCGAGATCCGGCAATACGTCACAGAAGAGGACGTCAAGTTCCTCCGCATGACGTTTTTCGACATGGCTGGAAACCAGAAGAATATGTCCATTCTCCCAGACGCGCTCGACCGCGCGTTTTCCACCGGCATCGCGTTTGATGCCTCCGCCGTCCCCGGCTTCGGCGACGAGCTGCACTCGGATCTCTTTTTGCAGCCGGACACCTCGACGCTCTGTCTGCTCCCGTGGCGGCCGGATCACGGGCGCGTGGCGCGCCTGTTCTGCCGCATTCTGCACTCGGACGGCACGCCCTTTGAGGGTGACTGCCGCGCTCTGCTGCAAAAGGCGGTAGACGATGCCGCGGCAATGGGCGTTTCGTTCGCGTTCGGCTCAGAGATGGAGTTCTATCTCTTCCGCCGCGACGAGAACGGCGAGCCGACCACGATTCCCTACGACCGCGCCGGGTATATGGACATTGCGCCCGAGGACAAGGGTGAAAACGTCCGCCGTGAGATTTGTCTGACGCTTGAGCAGATGGGCATCCGTCCGGAGTGCTCCCACCACGAGCAGGGGCCGGGGCAGAATGAGATCGACTTTCGGTACGCCGAGCCCGTCAAGGCCGCGGACGACGCGGTCACGTTCCGCACAGTCGTGAACACCGTTGCCGTGCGCAACGGTCTCGCCGCCGACTTCTCCCCGAAGCCGCTGCGCAGCGAGCCGGGCAACGGCATGCACATCAATCTCTCCGCCCGCAGCGAATCCGGCGAGGACATCATGCCGCATGTGATCGCCGGTATTCTCTCCCATGCTTCCGATATGACCGCATTCCTCAACACCACGCCGGCCTCGTATCAGCGCTTCGGCAGCTACAAAGCACCGCGGTATATCTCCTGGTCGAGCGAGAACCGCTCGCAGCTCATCCGTATCCCCGCCGCCGAGGGCGAGTACCGCCGCGCGGAGCTCCGCTCCCCCGACCCGATCTGCAACCCGTACATTGCGTACACGCTCCTCATCTACGCCGGACTCGACGGCATCCGCCGCCGGACAGAGCTGCCCGCGAGCGCAGACATCAACTTCTATACCGCGCCGGAGGACGTCCGCGCGCAGTATAAGACCCTGCCTGCAACGCTCGCCGACGCAAAAGCCGCGGCCAGAGAGAGCGAATTTATCGCCTCGTCCCTGCCGCGGACGGTCATCGAGTATTATACGAAGTAAAAAGCACCGATAAGCTTTTCGGGAGGAGGGATGCGCGTGGAGTATCTGCCGCGAAATTTCAGCGTGCTGTCCGTGGCCGCTGCGGAAAAATTTCATACGTCCCTGCGCGAGCTGCTCCCTTCCGGGCGGTACGATCCCGTCCACAGCGCGTTCGACGCCGCGGAAGCCCGGCGGCGCATTTTGGAAAGCCGGTACGATATCATTGTGATCAGCGCGCCGCTGCGCGATGAATTCGGCACGCACCTTGCGCAGCACTTTGCCGAAAATTCCGGCGCGGGGATTCTCCTTCTGGTGAAGCCGGAGTATTACTCCGACGTATCCGCGCAGGTGACGCCGCTCGGTGTGCTGACGCTTGCGAAACCAACGTCTCCGCAGCTGATGCTGCAGTGCATGGAGCTTCTCTGCGGCACGCGCGAACGCCTGCGGCGCATGGAACAGAAGAGCGCCTCCATTGAAGATAAAATGGCGGAGATCCGTCTCGTAAACCGCGCCAAATGGGTGCTCATTGAAAAGCAGGGCATGTCGGAGCAAGACGCCCACCGATACATTGAAAAGCAGGCCATGGATCGCTGCGTACCAAAGCGCGTCGTGGCAGAAGAAATTTTACGATAGAACTACACGAAACAGACATCCCGCAAAAGCGAGATGTCTGTTTCGTTTTATCGGTCACTTTGCGTTTAACGCTCCAATGATGCGGTCACAGGCCTCCTGCACGTTTTCTCGGCTCGTAGCGATATTCATCCGGGCAAAGGTTTCATAGGTCTCGCCGCCGAACCATTTTCCATAGTCCAGAGCAAGACGGCATTTCGTCTGCAGCAGGTGCTTCACGTCGTCTTCGGATTTGCAGAACGCGCCAAAATCCATCCAGACCAGATAGGTGCCTTCGAGATTGCTGATCTGCACATCGGGGCATTCCGCTGCGAAGTGCTCCCGCAGATACTCATAGTTTCCAAAAATCGTGTCCAGCACTTCATCCAGCCAGGGTTGACCCTTGGTGAGTACCGCTTCCGTGGCGATGTGACCGAATCCGTTCACATCATCCAACGCCATTTTGCTCAGGAACTCTTTGAAGCTGTTCCGCGCTTCTTCATTGGGAATGATGATAAAGGAGTTCTGACACGCGGCCAGATTGAAGCTCTTGCTGCCAGACGCCATCGTGATCAGCATATCATTATAGTCGCCCACGGTGGCCGCCGTTACCTTGCCTCTTCCCAACTTGGGGTTGATGATATCCTGATGGATCTCATCGGAGATGACCTTTACGCCGTATTTTCTGCAAAGATCCAGAATAGCCTTCAATTCTTCCGCTGTCCAGACTCTTCCCACCGGGTTATGCGGATTGCACAGGATGTACAGCTTTACGTCGTTATCTTTAATATCCCGCTCAAACGCTTCCAGATCGAAGGCATACTCCGTGCCGGTTTTCTTGAGATTATTTTTGACCAGCGTACGCTCTCCTGCATTGGCAACGGCACTATAGAACGGATAATAGACCGGCGCGGATACCATGACGCTTTCTCCCGGCTGGGTCAGCGTGCGCACCGCCCAATGGAGTGCGGGAACGATTCCCGGCGTCACGCAGATCCAGTCGCGCTGAATCTCATAACCGTGCTTTTCCTTCTCCCAACGCTGGATCGCTTCATAGTATGATTCCGGCGTTTTAAAATATCCCATCGGCAGCCGGATATATTTCTCCAGCGCCTCAACTGCACAGGGAGGAGATGGGAAATCCATATCCGCCACCCACATTGCCAGGAGATTATCCTCGCCAAATTCGCTTTTTAAACCGTCCCATTTGTAGGAGTAGGTAGAAATTCTATTTACTGCTTTCATTTTGCTGTCCTTTTTATTTCATTTCAATGCCATGTTTTTTGTTGTACATCTTAAAGAAGATATATGCCGGAATACCCGTCAGCGGGATCAGTAGGCCAAGCACGCCCGTAGAATCCATCAGGAAGTTCACCACCAGCATAACAATGGCGAACAGAGCCATAAGAATCGGGAGAACCGGGTAGAGCGGAGCTTTGTACCCCTTGTATTCCGGATCGCGCCGGTGCATGATGATAACGCCCAGCAAAACCAGAACATAAAAGATCCAGCTGTTCAGCGTGATGATATTGACCAGATCACGCGCAGAAGCGGCGAAGCAGTAAAACACCATCATAACGATCAGATAGATGTCCGCCACCCAGGGCTCGCCGGTCTTTTTCGTCGTTTTCCGGAAAATGCCGAACCAGCGATGATCGCAGGCCATGGCGTAGAGCTCTCTCGGATAAACCATGACAGAGCCGTTGAAGGACCCCAGCATGGAGCACACAATGATGATCGTAACTACAACAGAGATACCCTTGCCGAAGATCAGCTCCATGACATCGTAGGTCACGTTCTCGGAGGCAATAATATCCGCAACAGGGACAACGTGGAGAACGGCCATATTGAAGAGCAGGTAGATCACCATGATGCCGATCACCGTAACGCTCATCACGCGGGGAATATTCTTCTGCGGATTTTCGATTTCTCCGCCCATATGGCAAATGGAGTTCCAGCCGTCAAAGCACCAAAGCACCGCGACGACGGCAAAGATCACGCTCGTCACCGGGGAGCTTCCGTCCGCGATCGTGAAGCTGACCGGGTCGCCCGTGTTCCCGCCAAGCAGGAAGCAGACAATCGTGATGCCGAAAATGGCAATTACTTTGACCGCGAACAGGATGGAGGAAATCGTGCTGCCAACCTTGGTGCCAAACATGTTTACGACACCGGTTATCACAACGATCGCCGCCGCGACAATGGAAATCTGCAACGAACTGAATCCACCCAGCAGCGTTCCGATATATGTTGCTGCCACGAGAGCAATCGCGCAGTTACCCGCCGGAATTCCCAGCAGAGCATCCGACCATCCCATCGCAAACGCGATCGGGGGACCAATTTTCTTGTATGTACGTGAAATATAGAGATAAGTTCCGCCGGCCTCCGGCATTCTGGAGCCCATTTCCGCGAAGCAAAGCGATGTGCCCAGTACCATTAAGCCGCCGAGAACCCAGGCAATCATGGCAATACCGGAGCTTCCGTGGGCATAGTCCAGCACGTAGGACAAAGTGTAGAAAATTCCGGAACCGATCATGATGCCGCCCATTGTGGCAACGCCGCGGCCGAACGTAATGTTTCGTTTCAGTCCGCCGCCATCTGTCGCTGCAGGAGTCTTTTTTTCGTCGCTCATAACAATCTCCCTTTTTTCTTGATAAAAGCCGGCTTTGCTTAATAGTTAAGCATCTTTATTAAGCAGCTTCATTGTATAGTTATTAAACCTATATTGCAAGTGTTTTTTCCGAAATTTGTTTCTTTCTCTCTTTTGCATATTTTTAACAGTCTTTTATATTTACTATACACAAAAAGAGAACCAGACAATAGTGTCTGGTTCTCTTATAGTCTGCGTAATATTGGCACAACCGTCTATTGCCTTTATGGATTACTTTGTAAACTTCTCTCGGCTGCGTTCAATGTCGCCTGCATATGCCTTATTCAGACGTGCCTGCACTTTCGCATGGGCAGCAAGTTCCTCATCTGTGCAATCCTGAAGGAGCTGGAAGGTCCTTTCTTGACAGTCATCGGTGAACGTCTGGTGATCTTTGTAGATTTGGAATCCGAGGTCCGTAAGCGTCAAATTATAAAGGCGGTTATTGTCACGATTGCGGCTCTGCTCCACAAGCCCCTTGTCTCGGAGCTTACGGACAATCTGTGAACAGGCCGAGGCAGTTTTCTTTAAGATCGTTGCCAGTTCGGTCGTCGTAACTCCTGGATAAGCGGCAATCAAATCGATAATATGCCCTTCTGCCTGATAAAGGATGCTTTCCCCATAATGG